>JABHHM010000505.1 GCA_018671575.1 Methylococcales bacterium
TTAACATTTTCACTCAATATTTTCCGCCCTTTGGCACTACTACTCTGACCGAATAGACCTCTATGCAATCAGAGTAGTAACACCAAAGGTCAAAAAATCTTGAGCGAAAATTTTGTTAAGATAATTATGGTCACCTACTTAATAATGAATTGGGTTTTTAAGGTCATATTATTGTGTTACGTCTTTGTGTCTGTTTGAGTGTTTTTATGGTATTTGGAATGACTGGTGAAAGTATGGTTTCTGCGTCAGACTTAAGTGAAAAATATCAAAAATTCTATGAAAAACAGCCTCAATTTAATAATGATGGAAATATTTTTTTAGAGCCCCTAAAGTCCTTTGATTTTAATATTGTCAATAGAGAGTCTGCCAAGGATTTTATTTTAACGGGCGGTCAAATTTATTTTGGTTTTGAAAAAAAGGATGGGCTTAAATTAATCAGTGAAAAAGATGATGGTTATGGTAATGTGTTTTATAAATTCCAACAGCATTATCATCAAATACCCGTGGTTGGTCGAGAAGTTGTGTTACAGGTTAATAAAGGGCGACGTGTTTCAATGTTGTCGGGCAATATTTTTAGTGGAATTACACTGTCTAAAATCACTTCTTTTCCAGAAAAAAATATTATTTTAAATGCCTTGTCAAAATTGCCTGGCGTTGTGGTGTCGGGTATTAGTATTCATCAGGAACCCGTCTTTGCTATTATTATAATCAATCAATCTCCTCGATTAGTCTTGCAATCATTGGTAAGTTATCAATCCAGTAAAACAGGTGTTCATCAGGAAAACGTTTTTGTTGATGCGCAAACTGAAACAGTTGTGTCGACTGAGACAAAGTTGTTTCGTTGAGTTGCCCCTAATTTTCTATCTGAATACAATCAAGAATAGTTGTTTTTAAACAATTGAATTGTGCTTCAGTCTCTAAGATTTTTCCTGTCTTGTCTGTGATATAAAAACTGTCTTCTGCTCTTGCTCCAATGGTGTGAATTTTTGCATTGTGTAAATTAATATTGCATTGTACCAGGGCGAGTCCAACTCTGGATAATAGACCTGGTTTGTCACTGGTTATTAGATCAACAATGGTAAAGTGTTCTTTGGGATCGTTGCTAAAACTAATTTGTGTTGTAATTGGAAAGTTTTTAATTTGTCGAGGTAATTTTTGTGATGATTTGATGGGTGGAGAAATGGGAGGGGTTAAATGCTCTAGCATTTTGGTGATTATTTGTTGCTCTCTTGTATGCTCAGTAATGGCAATTCCATCGTCTTCTATGATCAAGAAGCTATTAAGAGTGTAATTATTTTTAGTGGTGATGATGCGTGCGTCTAAAATTGACAGGCCAATAGAGTTAATGACAGAGGCTGTAACAGAAAATAAGGCGTCAGAGTCATGTGTATAGATGAAAAGTTCAGTGCTGGCACGTCTTGGGTGTTTTCTTAAATAGACCTGAGGGACATGTTCGACATTTTCATTATTTAGGATGCTGGAGAGTTGCCAGGCAATTTCTTCACCAGAATAGCTGACAAAGTAATCGCTGGAAGCTTGTTGCCAAAATTCAAAAGCTTCTTTTTCTGAAATTTTATAATCATGTAAATAAGCTAAAGCGGAATTTTTAGTGTCTTGAATCAATTCATTTCTATTAATGAGTTTGCCTGGATCCTGTTGTAACGCTATTTTGGTTTTGTGGTATAACTCTTTTAGTAACGAATCTTTCCATGAATTCCATAATTTGGGGTCGGTTGCTCTGATGTCTGCAATAGTGAGCAGGTAGAGATAGTTAAGATGGTTAACATCACCAACAATGTTTGCAAATTCAAGAACAACATCGGGATCGCTGATGTCTTTTCGTTGTGCGGTTGATGACATGATTAAATGACTGCGGATAATCCATGTGACTAATTTGGTGTCATATTGTCCCAAACGATGAAGTTGGCAAAATTGTTCCGCATCCATTGCGCCAAGTTTGGAATGGTCTCCGCCACGACCTTTGGCAATGTCGTGAAATAATCCTGCCAAATAAAGCAATTCTTGTTTTGGGATTTGTTGAATAATTTCACTACAATGTGGTAGTTCATGAGCAAATGTTGGGACGGTCATGCGACGTAGGTTTCTAATAACCATTAAAGTGTGCTCATCAACGGTGTAAATATGAAATAAGTCATATTGCATTCGGCCTACAATATTATTGAATACTGGTAGGTAGGCTGCAAGTATACCATACCGATTCATTCTGCGGAGTTCATGGGTGAGTCCATGAGGTTGGCGCATTATTTCTATGAATAAACTGATGTTTCTGATGTCTTGTCTGAACTGGTCATCAATTAAGTGGGTGTTATCTCTGATGAGTCTGATGGTGCTGGCTCGAATACCTTTTAATTCTGGATGTTGTTGTTTGATTAAAAAAAATTCTAATAAGGCGAATGGAGTGCGTTTGAATACGTTGTCTGAAACTGTTTCCAGGTAGCCGTTGTGAGATTGAAATCGATTGTTGATCGGCTGGATGGTTGGGTTATCTGTGGGATATAATATGGCTTCTTTAAATAATTGTAACAGTAATTCATTGAGTCGATTCAGTTCTAAAACCGTGCGAAAATAGGATTGCATCATGCTTTCTACGGCGGCAATGGTTTTGGTGTCTTTAAACCCGAGTATTTCTGCAACCGTTCTTTGGTGGTCGAACAAAAATCGGTCTTCACGTCGCTTGGCAATAATGTGTAAGGCGAACCTTATGCGCCATAGGTAGTTTTGCCCTTGTTTTAGTGTGTCCAGTTCTATGGGGGTTAAAAAGCCTTTGTCAACAAGGTCGTCAAGACGGTCAACATTAAAATGTCTTTTAGCAACCCAGCCAATGGCTTGAATATCTCTAAGTCCTCCAGGGTTTTCTTTGATATTGGGTTCTAAATTGTAGGCGGTATCATGAAATTTAAGGTGTCGTTTTTTTTGTTCTTCTAATTTGGCTTCAAAAAAACGAGTGCCCGTCCATGTTTGATCTGACGTGGTTTGTTCTCGCATGGATTGAAAGTGCGTTTCTTCTCCAATAATGAGTCTGGATTCCATTAAATTGGTGGCAATGGTGATGTCTTCTTTGCATTCACTGATGGACTCATTGATCGAGCGAACACTGTGGCCAACATCTAGTCCAATATCCCACAAAAATGTCAAAAATGATTCAATGGCCTCTTGATGATCTTGCAGGTCATCGTTGGCGACGAGTATCATTAAATCAATGTCGGAATGAGGATGAAGTTCTCCTCTGCCATAACCTCCACCAGCAATGAGGGAGATGCTTTGGCTTTCAGAAAAAAATTGCTGCCAAACCAGAATAAGTAGTTGGTCGATTACTTGTGATCGTTGTTTGACCAAATGTTCAACGGTATCTTTCGGGGCCTCAAGAAATTGTTGTTGTTGCTGTTTAAGAATTTTTTTTAATACGCCTTTGAATAAAGGGATTAAGGGAGTATTGGTTTTTAATTTGGTTTTTAAGTCATCAATTTCAGGGAAAGTTGGAGAAGTGGGGTTGCTCATAATTGTTGTCTTTATTTTTCTTCTGCTCTTAATGTCAGTATCTCACAGCCGTCATCGGTAACATAAATGGTATGCTCCCATTGTGCAGAATGTTTTCGGTCTTTGGTGACAACAGTCCATTTGTCAGGTAAAACTTTAACGTGACGTTTGCCAATATTGAGCATGGGTTCAATGGTAAATGTCATACCTTGTTTGATTTCAACGCCATCGCCTGGTTTGCCGTAATGTACAATTTGCGGGTCTTCATGAAATTTTTTGCCGATACCGTGACCGCAATATTCTTTGACAATGGAGTAGCCATGGGATTCGGCATGTTTTTGAACAGCATGACCAATGTCTCCTATGTGTGCGCCAGGTTTGACTTGCTTAATGCCTTCAAAAAGAGCTTTTTGGCATATATCAACCAGTCTTTTGGATTGGATTGAGGGTGTTCCTAGCATGAACATTTTACTGGTGTCACCATGATAGCCGTTTTTGATAACCGTGATGTCAATATTGATGATGTCGCCATTTTTGAGTGTTTTTTCACTGGGAATACCGTGGCATACTTGATGATTGACCGAAGTGCAAATAGATTTTGGAAA
>JABHHM010000128.1 GCA_018671575.1 Methylococcales bacterium
AGGTGACCATAATTATATTAACATTTTCACTCAATATTTTCCGCCCTTTGGCACTACTACTCTGACCGAATAGACCTCTATGCAATCAGAGCAGTAACACCAAAGGTCAAAAAATCTTGAGCAAAAATTTTGTTAAGATAATTATGGTCACCTACTTAAGATTCGATAAATATTATCTAAATCTTCAATCATAAAAGCTCAAAATAGAGTGACTATTTTTATGCTTTTATTCAATCAGATTATTTGAATATTAAAATAAATATGAAACTAAGAACGGGAAGTTATTTCGTGCCCGTCTCTTACGGAGTAACTTTTCTGAGACAGCCATATATAACACTGAAGCCAGCTCCCATAGTAATAAGGTTGATGGCTTCATCCACTTCAATTTGATGCTGTATTGAACGAATGATATGCAGAATGCCTGCGCTACTCATATTTGAATGCTTTTCGTAATGTCCTGTGGTGGCTTTCATTGCTTCTCTGGGTAGTCCTAATTTCCTGGATAAACGCATCAATAACGCAATGCCTGCTGGATGTATTGCCCAGTGAGGATTGTCTTTCCATGAGCTTTCAGTGGCTTGTAATGTTTGTGTTAGAAAAATTCTAACATCTTTGTTAAAGGTTTTTTCATTATCAACATTGAATGTGTAATAGTTGTCGTAGCCCCATTTAATAAGGTCTAAGCCTTCTATGGATTTTTGTACAGTATGGATTTTTTCTATTTTTAACGGTTGTTCACCAAAATTAGCCGTGTTACTGATCCATAATGCAGCTGCACCATCTCCGAAGGTACAGTTACCTTGCCAAATATCAATTTTTTCACTTTTTATATTAATCAGCGTGGATGGAATTTCAACTGAAATGACTAGGATATTTTTAAAGCTTTCATCTAAATGATTGGCGCAATTTAATGCTTTAATGCCACCTGTACAACCGACATTGCCAAGGTCTAATAATATGCTTGTTTCATTGATGAGGTGAGGCAGTTTTTTTGCCAGTCGATAACTGAGACCAGGCATTAAATTACCCGTAGATGTGGTTGTAATAACGGCATCAATTTGGTTGTTTTTTGCTTCAGCCATATTCGATATTTGAGTGGCCAGTTGTTCGAGTAATTGATCAGCATTTTTTTCAAAAGCACGGGCTCTGCTTTTAAAGTCATCCAGATGTAACCAGTCGGCTATGGTATATCGATTACGTTTGCCGACTAAAAAATAGCGTATGGATGACAATAAGTTTTCAATTTTATTGTCTGCAATATCCAGTTGCTGAATAGCTTGCTCAAAATGTGGCAACATTGCCTGATTTGACCAAATTTTTTCAGGTACTGCA
Organism: Methylococcales bacterium; assembly: GCA_018671575.1. GTDB lineage: Bacteria > Pseudomonadota > Gammaproteobacteria > JABHGC01 > JABHGC01 > JABHHM01. Next base: position 1,333 of record JABHHM010000128.1, read on the forward strand.
GTAAATATGTGATTAATGTATCGGCTGGTCATGATAATTAGGTCAATTAAACGGTTGTTGAGACAAAAAATTTAATCATCAGATTTTTGATGCGAATGTCATCTTCATTTTTTAATTTACTGGAAGATAAAATAGGTTTGCCATTGACGGTCACTTTACCTTTTTGTGGCGTAATATAAAAACCATTGGTGGCATGATGAACAACCGCAGATATTTTAGGTGCAAACCAACCATTTGTTTTTATATCTGCTTCAATATTTTTACCAATTTTAACGATGTCTTTATCCAGTGGGAAATTTTCATTGACTGATTTCCCATCGGTCACAATCAACCATGCTTTGCTGGTTCCTTTTTGAATGGCTGCATCAGCTTTGTGTTCTCTGAGAATTTCTTTCATTTTAGAGGCATCAAAAATAACCGTTTCAGCGGGTTCGATATTGCCCATGCTACTGTTTTCTTTTACTTCTTCTTCTGGTTCGTTGTCAATAAAATTAATGTAATGCTTACAGACGGTTATAATATCGCCTTTTTCTAGCTCATGTTTTTTGACTTCTTTACCATTCAAAAACGTGCCATTAGTGCTTCCATTGTCTTCTACAAAAAAACTGCCATTAGAATGATAAATTTTCGCATGAACACTTGATACCGCCATGTTATCAATATGAATATCGTTATTAGATTGACGCCCGATGGTAATGATTGAATTATTTTTTAAAGGGAGTTCTTTGAGTAATTTATCGTTAAAAAAACACTGAATAACTGGCATATAGTTGAACCTAAATGTGGAAGTAATTAATTATACTAAATTATAGGTCAAATATTTGAATCTGATTATAACTATTCGAATATTTATCTTTTCAGTTCACGTATTGGAAAAAATAAAATTTATTATTATAAGGATGAATACGAAATAACTTCTTGTTATTGGTTTTATATTGATTTTAGATTCAAATGATCTGATTGAATAAACGTGAAGGAATAGTTGTTCTATTCTGAGATTTTATGATTGAAAATCATTTGGAGGTGGAGTGAAAGAATAGAAAGTTATTTTGTGCTTGTCCTTAGCCAAAATTTTATTTGAAGCGTGGATGAACATCGGTTTATAAAGATTCTAAACGTAAAAAAAGTCCCATTCATTTTGGCTTAGTTGTCGTAAAGCGCTGAGTAATTCTTCTGATGGCACGGCTTCATTTGGATATATTCCCCAAATTTCTATAAATTGCTGGGCAATGCCTGCTGTTTTGCGCCATTTTAGTTGGTCGATTGTATGTTGTTGATTGCATTTTTTACAATGATGAACGGTATTAATGATGTCGTTTGCATTAATTAAATGTTGCCAATCATCAATATTTGTACGACAAGTTGGGCAACGAGGAGGTTGGTTTGTGTCTCCACCTATCAATATTGGTTGGTGGCGGGGTGGGGGAAGATGAATGTGGCAGAAACCTTCTCCATTAAAAACTTGTTCTGTTGAGTTGGGTGTGAATTCAATAGCGGGAGAACAGCCTAAAAAAATAACCAGCTCAACAAAACGATTACCTGCATAAAAATGAGTTTGATTTTGGCATTGAAAACGTTGCTCAATTAATTCTAAATTCAATAATTTGTCTTCAATCAACCGAGTGTCGAGATGTTGTTGTGAGGGTGAGGTAGGGTGAAGATAAAGTTTGTGTGGCATGTTACATTTTATCCAATGTTTTAATACCCAGTAGAGATAATGATTGTTTAATGACCTCAGCAACCAGCACGACAAGTTTTAAACGACTCATTTTTGTTGCCGCATCTTCCGCTTTTAAAATATGACATTTTTCGTAAAAAGTTGAAAGTAAACTGCTGAGTTCAAATAAATAAGTGCAAAGTAGATGTGGTGAGCCTTTGTCTGCCACTCGATTGACAACTTCATTGAAGCGAATGAGTTTAGCTGCTAATTGTTTTTCTTCTTCCTGTTTTAAGTGAATTGAATTGAATTTAAGCTCGTGTGTTTCGACGTTGCTGTTTTTCAAAATACTGGCAATACGGGTATAAGCATATAATAAGTAGGGTGCTGTATTGCCTTGTAAAGACAACATAGCATCCATGCTAAATGTATAGTCACTGGTTCTATTTTTAGATAAATCAGCATATTTTACAGCACTGATACCGACCACATCTGCAATTTTTCTGAGTTCATCTTCCGTTAAATCAGGATTTTTTTGTTTCACGGTGGTGTAAGCACGAGTTTTTGCTTCATTTAATAAGTCAACGAGTTTGACTGTGCCACCTGTTCTGGTTTTAAAGGGTTTGCCATCATCACCGTTCATGGTACCAAAACCCATGTGTTCGCATTGTGTTGTTTTATCCACAAAATTTGCCAGTCGAGCCACTTTGAATATTTGTTGAAAATGTAAGCTTTGTCTTTGATCCACAAAATAAAGTAGGTGATTCGCTTTAAGTTTTTGTTGACGGTATCGAATAGCGGCTAAATCAGTGGTTGCATAGAGAAAACCTCCATCGGCTTTTTTAACAATCAAGGGTAGCGGATTGCCTTCTTGATTTGTAAATTCATCTAAAAACACGCATGATGCACCGTCACTGACTGTGAGTAAATTCTTTTTCTCAAGGTCGTCAATGATGTTTTGTAGATCATTGTTATAGTCACTTTCACCACGAACATCTTGGCTGTTTAAACTGACATTTAACATCGCATACACGCTGTTGCAATGATTTAACGAAGTTAAGCGGAAAGTTTTCCAGAGTTTTAAGCAATAGTCATCTCCAGATTGTAACTTGACGACCAGTTGTCTTGATCTATCAGCGAATTTGGTGGAATCATCAAACTGTTTTTTTGCTTCCCGATAAAATATTTCCAAATCACCCAAATTGAATGAATCATTAGGATGTTGTTTCACAATCTGTTCCATATGTGCCAGCAACATACCGAATTGAGTCCCCCAGTCCCCCACATGATTTTGTCTAATGACCTTATGACCTAAATACTCCAAAGTACGAACCACCGCATCTCCAATGATTGAAGAACGCAAATGTCCAACATGCATTTCTTTGGCTAAATTAGGAGAAGAGTAATCAACCACAACTGTTTGTGGTCGTCTGGTTTTTTCAACAAGTTTTGAAAAATTTTCGGCAGCTTCGTTGATTTGATTGGTTAACCAGTTGTCATCAATGAAAAAGTTAATGAATCCTGGACCTGCAATTTCAATTTTGGTGATGCCATGGTGTTGTGGTAATGCTTTGACGATAGATTCTGCCAAATCACGGGGCTTACATTTTGCTGATTTGGCAAGCATCATGGCTAAATTTGATGCCAAGTCACCATGAGCTTTATCTTTGACATGAGTCACTTGAATGGTTGGTGTAATATCGTTGTTTAAAATGCCGTCTGATTTGAGTGTGGTGATGGCATCAGACAAAATGGATGTGACCAGTTCTTTCATTGTGTGAGGTGTCCGACTATTGAGAGGAAAAATATATTATCATCAAAAACAATTAATGGAAACCTGTACTCCAATAATCCTCTTTCTGGTAGTATTTGGCGATATTATACTAAAAAAATATAGGATATATCTTCATGTGCGGCATCTGTGGTGAATTTAGGTTCGATGGTTCTAAACCCGACAATCAATCAATTCGTAAAATGATGACAAAGCTTGAATCTCGTGGTCCAGATTCAGCAGGTGAGTTTGCCAGTCAGTCGATTGCATTAGGTCATCGTCGTTTATCAATTATTGATTTATCTGAAAAATCAAATCAGCCGATGATTGATAAAGAACTGGGTTTGACATTGGTTTTTAATGGAACCATTTATAACTATCCATCACTTAGAAAGTCTTTGATTGAAAAAGGCTATCATTTCAGTTCGACGGGTGACAGTGAAGTTATCATCAAAGCATTTCATCAGTGGGGTGTTGATTGTGTGAACCATCTGCATGGTATGTTTGCTTTTGCCATTTGGTCAGAAAAAAATAGGCAATTATTTGTTGCTCGTGACAGGGTCGGTATTAAGCCTCTCTATTATAGTCTTAATCATCATCGATTGATTTTTGCTTCCAATACTCAAGCTTTGTTGACTCAAAAAGACATTAATAAAGACATTGATCCTGTGTCATTACATCATCAATTGACATTGCATGCCGTTATTCCAGCGCCAGGGACTATTTTACAAGGCATTAAAAAAGTAAAGCCTGCACATTGGATGTTATTTAACGAAAATGGATTGGTGTCTGAAAAACGCTACTGGGAATTAACCGCACAACGACCTGAACAAGCTAAATCAGAAGCGCAATGGATGGAAGAAATTCATCACGCATTGCATAACGCAGTGATTAAAAGGAATGAAATTGCCGATGTACCTGTCGGAGTGTTGCTTTCTGGTGGCATTGACTCTTGTTTGTTGGTGGCTTTATTGGCCGAAGGTGGTTGTGAGGATTTAAGAACATTTACCATTGGTTTTGAAGATACAGCTGAAGAAATGGGCAATGAATTTGTCTATTCAGATGCAGTGGTGGAACGATATCAAACCAAACATTCAAAGTTTTTAATTCCCAATAGTCAGGTTTTATCCCGTTTGCCAGAAGCGGTGGAAAAAATGTCGGAACCGATGGTTGCACAAGATGCCGTTGCTTTTTATTTGCTGTCGGAACAGGTGTCAAAACAAGTCAAAGTGGTGCAAAGTGGTCAAGGGGCAGATGAGGTTTTTGCGGGCTATTTTTGGTATCCTAAAATGCATCATTCTACGGGAGATGAATTTCAGCGTTTTCGTGATAATTATTTTGACAGAGATCATGAGGAATACTTACAAACGGTGACACCTCAGTTTTATGGAGAAGACTATACTGAACAAGTCATTCGGTCTTTGCTGGATAAGCCTGGGGCGGACACCATGCTGGACAAAGTGTTACGCATGGATGTAACAACTTTAATTGTGGATGACCCTGTTAAGCGGGTAGACAATATGACCATGGCATGGGGGCTGGAATCAAGAGTGCCTTTTCTGGATCATCAATTAATTGAATTGGCAATGCAAATGCCACCAGAATTAAAACTAAAACAAAATGGCAAGCATCCATTAAAAGTGATTGCCAAAAAATTATTACCATCCAGCGTGATAGATCGTCCTAAGGGCTATTTTCCAATGCCTGCATTGAAATATGTCCGTGGTGAATTTTTAGAATTCATGAAAGATATTTTGTCGTCAGAGTCTTGTCGTCAAAGAAAAATATTTGATCAATCTTACATTAATAAAATATTAACCGCTCCAGACCAGTATCATACTCGTTTGAATGGGAGTAAATTGTGGCATATGGCTTTGTTGGAATTGTGGTTTCAGATTAATGTTTGATTTGTGTCAGAGAAAACTCAGTATTAAACCTAAAAAATCAGGAAGATATAATAATTTACCAATGATGAAATCAATTATTTCAATAAAAAATTTATCCAAGACTTATGATTCAGGGTTTCAAGCATTGAAACAGATAAATCTTGATATTGCTGATGGTGAAATTATTGCCTTGTTAGGTCCGAATGGCGCAGGTAAAACTACCCTGATTTCGACTATTTGCGGTATCGTTTCACCAACTTCTGGCACAGTAACCGTGAATAATTTTGACATTGTTTCTGATTACAGAAAAACCAGAGAATTAATTGGATTGGTTCCCCAAGAGTTGACTCTGGGAGCATTTGATACGGTGTGGAACACCATTCGTTTCAGTCGTGGTCTTTTTGGTAAGCAAAGTAATAAAGATTATCTGGAGCAACTGTTGAGAGATTTGTCTTTATCTGACAAAAAAAACAATGAGCTTAGAACGTTATCAGGAGGAATGAAGCGACGTGTATTGATTGCCAAAGCTTTATCGCATGAGCCAAAAATATTGTTTTTGGATGAACCGACAGCAGGAGTTGATGTAGAGTTACGTAAAGATATGTGGAATATTGTGCGACGTTTGCGTGACTCTGGAGTGACTATTATTCTGACTACTCATTATATTGAAGAAGCGGAAGAAATTGCTGACAGAGTTGGAGTGATCAATAATGGCAAATTATTATTGGTCGAAGATAAGCAAACATTGGTGCAACGACTGGGTAAAAAATATTTAATTATCGAGTTAAAAAAACCAATAGAAACCGTACCTCTTTCATTGGATAGTTTTTGCCTAGATTTATCTGATGATGGTCATCAATTAACTTACTCTTATGATGCAACTGATGATTCTAATGGCATAACCATGTTGCTTCAATCGATGCAGGATGCTGGTTTAGAGTTAAAAGATTTACATACAACACAAAGTACCTTAGAAGATATTTTTGTTGATCTGGTCAAGGAGCAGTAATTAATGAATTTTCAAGCCATTAAAGTGATTTATCAATACGAAATGTTGCGTACCTGGGATACTTTGTTTCAGAGTATTATTTCTCCTGTGCTGTCGACATCACTCTATTTTATTGTATTTGGTTCAGCCATTGGTTCTCGAATACAAGATATTGACGGCGTGTCTTACGGCTTATTCATTGTGCCAGGGCTGATTATGCTGTCACTACTGACACAAAGCATTGCCAACGCCTCTTTTGGTATCTTTTTTCCAAAATTTACAGGCAGTATTTATGAAATACATTCTGCCCCCATTTCATTTTTTGAAATTATCATTGGTTATGTTGGAGCTGCGGCTTCTAAGTCACTGATTATTGGCTTTATTATTCTTATTACAGCCAGTTTTTTTGTGGATTTAATCATCATTCATCCTTTTTGGATGTTGGCTTTTTTAATCCTGACCTGTATCTCTTTTAGTTTGTTTGGCTTTATCATTGGTTTGTGGGCAAATGATTTTGAGAAGCTACAGATCATCCCAATGTTAGTGATTACCCCATTGGTTTTTTTGGGTGGTAGTTTCTATTCCGTTAATATGTTGCCTGCTTTTTGGCAAACAGTGACCTTGTTTAATCCTGTTGTTTATTTGATTAGCGGTTTTCGCTGGAGTTTTTTCGAGGTTTCTGATGTCAGTGTAGGTGTCAGTCTTGCTATGATATTATTATTTTTAGCTGTTTGTTTAATCATTGTCGGTTGGATGTTTAAAACGGGCTATAAGATAAAGCAGTAAAAAAATATGCAACAACCCAGTGTGTTTAGGTTTTAAGGCATCGGAAAAACAAAGTTTAAAGCCACGAATAAGGGGAAGCGAAATAAATAAATGTCCAAATTACGCAGGA
>JABHHM010000106.1 GCA_018671575.1 Methylococcales bacterium
CAAAATAAAAAATAATTTTAAGCAATAAAAAAGGGTCTTAAAGACCCTTTTTTTTATTATGTAGCAGAATGTATTTTATGAATGGCTTTCTGCCTGCTTTTTGAATCCACTAGATCTTCAATTTCATTAATCACATGATCAATGGCTATTGATATACCGATGGCATCATCTTTACCAGGACACCCTAGCACATAATCTAAAACTTTTGAGCGATCACCAGGATGATCGATACCCACTCGACATCTTAAATAATCTGAACTATTCAATGCCTTTTGAATATCTCGAAGACCATTATGCCCACCGTGACCGCCACCGCTCTTTATTCTGATTTTTCCTGCTGGAAAATCCAGCTCATCATGAACAACCAAAACTGATTCAGCGTTAATTTTATAATAATGGCAAAATAATGAGACAGCTTGCCCACTATTGTTCATAAATGTAGTTGGTTTCAACAACCAGCATTGTGCCCCATTGATTAATACTTTGCCGACATCCGACAAGAACTTCTTATCGGACTCAATGCGACATGAGTGCTTTTTTGCCAATGAATCTATAAACCAAAAACCCGCATTGTGCCTAGTTTTTTCATATTTTATTCCAGGATTACCCAAGCCAACAATGAGCTGTATTAATGGACTTGTTGAAGCCATAAAACTAGCTGGCAATGACCACGGCTAAGTCACCTGATTTACCACGTTTCAATGAAATAATTTCAACACCTTCAGGCACTTTAATATCAGATAAGTGAACTGACATTTCCTTTTCCATATTCGATAAATCAACTGAAATATTTTCTGGTAAATCTTTTGCCAAACATTTAACAGGAACACCCAACATTTTATGACTCAACAGACCACCACCAACTTTTACTGCAGGTGAATCTTTACCGCCAACAAAGTTAAATGGAACCAAAAACTTCATTGCTTTATTTTCATCAACTCTTTGAAAATCAATGTGCAATAAGAATGTTTTGCTTGGATGACGATGAATTTCACGAATTACAACTTTTTCTTCCTGATCACCACATTTCAAAGTCACTATATTGGTTAGATTGTTTTTATCTTCAAAATAATGAAAAACTTTATTTTGTACCAGAGAATAATTTTGTGGATCTTTACCTCCACCATAGACCACAACAGGAACTTGGTCATTACGTCTGAGTCGCCTATTGTAGCTTTTACCTGTTTCAGCTCGATGTTCTGCTTCTAAAGTGTTTGTATCGGTCATTTTGATCTCCAATCTAATCATTATTTTATTATTACAGAATCTGAGCTTGAGTATTTATATAGATTCAACGGATTCTTAAAATTAAACAGTTATCAGCTTGCTGATAACAGAACAGCGTATCATATACTGATAATTCCAATTAGTCCATATATAAAGAACTGACAGATTCTTCCATATTAACCCGTCGCATGGTTTCTGCTAAAATTTCAGAAATGGCTAACTGCCTTATTTTACTTGAAGCCTGCGCCTCAGGTTTTAGCGGAATAGTATCTGTTACAACCAATTCATCCAACATAGAATTTTCAATATTTTCGACAGCTTTTCCAGATAAAACTGGGTGAGTACAATAAGCGACAACTTTATAAGCTCCACGCTCTTTTAAAGCATTTGCAGCTTGAGCCAGTGTACCAGCGGTATCAACCAAGTCATCGATAATAACACATGACTTATCCACAGCATCCCCGATGATATTCATTATTTTAGCTTCATTTGGTTTTGGACGTCGTTTATCGATGATTGCAAGATCAGCTTCAAGCCTCTTAGCTAGAGCTCTGGCTCTAACAACACCACCCACATCGGGTGACACAACCAGTAAATTACGATATTCCTGCTTCCAAACATCTCCCAAAAGTATCGGTGAAGCATAGACATTATCAACAGGCATATCAAAAAAACCCTGAATTTGATCTGCATGCAAATCAACGGTTAAAACACGATCTGCACCTGCAGAAGTAATTAATTTTGCAACCAACTTGGCAGAAATAGGGACTCTTGCTGAACGTGGGCGTCTATCTTGTCTAGAATAACCAAAATAAGGAATAACCAGCGTAACCCTGTAAGCGGATGCTCTTCTGACAGCGTCAACCATAACCAATAACTCCATCAAATTATCATTGGTTGGTTCTGAAGTCGGTTGTACAATAAACACATCTTTACCGCGAATATCTTCCTGGATTTCCACCATGACTTCGCCGTCACTAAATTGACCAACAGATGCTTTGCCTAAAGATATATGCAAATGATCAACAATTTGCTCTGTTAGTTTACGATGAGCGTTACCTGAAAAGACAACCATTTGCTTATTAGACACAGCATTCTCCTTGAAAAATTCAAATTTATACCGTAAAGGCATAAGTTTCGTTCGAGCAGACAAGTTGCTCAACTCCGCTTTATGCGTGGCAATAATAAATCATAATACTGGAAAAATCAGCTATTATTTTGCTGACTATTTTTTTGAGTTAGGAGAAAGTAAAGAATGGCTGGGATGCCAGGATTCGAACCTGGGCATGCGGAGATCAAAACCCCGTGCCTTACCGCTTGGCGACATCCCAATTATTTTGAAATAGACTTGATGTATTGCAACCTTTAGTAACAAAGCCTAATAAGTTATCAGGTAATTGTTTTACTATATTGCTAGCATCATCTTCGTTATTTAGCTTAGCATAAATGCAAGATCCTGTTCCTGTCAAATATGATTTTGAATAATTTGAAAGCCAGCTCATTGCATAATCCACTTCGAGGTGGATTTTTCTAACCAGTTCTTCACAGTCATTAATCATATTTCCTGCAAAGAACTGCGACATTGTGATGGGATTTGAATCTCTTGTCAATTCAGAATGACAAAAAATTTTTGCTGTTGAAATTGAACAATTTGGAATAATAACGACATACCACTCCTCAGCAATCGTGATTGGCTTCAGTTGCTCACCAACACCTTCTCCCCATGAAGACTTGCCATAAATAAAAACAGGCACATCGGCACCTAATTTAACGCCGATATCCATTAATTGTTTTTGACTATATTGTAAATCCCATAATTGATTAAGCACAACCAGAGTGGTTGCAGCATCTGAACTTCCTCCGCCTAATCCAGCTCCTATGGGAATATTTTTTTCTAAATTGATTGTTACTCCTCTATTATTGGCAAAATTTTGATGAAGTTTTTTGGCCGCTAAATAGATGATATTTTCTTCAGCATTTGTCGAAACCTGATCCCCCGTCAATGTAATTTTTCCATCAAAGGTTAGATTAAAAGTTAAAATATCTTCAAGTCCGATAAATTGAAAAACAGTTTGCAGATTATGGTAGCCATCGGATCTTTTACCCAAAATTCTTAGCATTAAATTAATTTTTGCGGGGGCAGGCTTAATAATAGTTGTCGTATTTGCCATTATTCTGAAATTTTCCAGTTTAATATGGCTAATTTTATAAACCAATCAGGATGAGTTATTTTCATCTTTTTAGGCAACGATAATCCGTTGATGTCACGATATTTAGTAATATCAAGTTGCCAACGGTCTTTTTCAACCTTTTTCAGCAAATCATCATCATTTAACGTAATCAAGTTGAAATCCGCCATTGGATTGCCGATCACCCAATGCCTTAATTGTTTGATTGGAATATTAATGCCATAGAGTGATTCGATATCACTTGAAGTGTAATTTTTGAAATATTTTATATTTTTACCGTCATTGACAGACAGATTATTCTCATCACCTTTTAACAGCAATGCGCCTTGCCCCAACGGGCCAATAATTTTTATTTCAAAATTTGTTTCGTTTTGTTGCCAAAATAAAGCGGCAGACCATCTTTTGGTTAAATGTTGAACACTGATACGAGAAGAAAATTGCCATTGTTTCAGTTTTTGAATTTCAGCAATATGTAACAACCATTGTTCTTTTAATGATGGGTCTTGAATACCTTGGTTTTCATTGACAATCGCACAAGAAGCCATCATTCCAATGAGAAAAAATAATAAAGCTGAGTTGAGCAGCTCGCCTGCTCGAACGAAACTTATGCCCTTGCGGTATAAGACTCGTTTAAACATCAATTTTTATGCTTAAATTTATCAATGGTTTTTAACAAGTAAGTATTTTTGGTGTCATTTTTTAATGCATCACTCCAAATCTTCCCTGCTTTTTCTTGAGCTCCTATAACCCATAATACTTCGCCTAAATGTGCTGCTATTTCTGCATCTTTATATAATTTATACGCTTTTTCCAGATGAGTTTTAGCCTCTTCAAGATTTCCAAGACGATATTCAACCCAGCCTTTACTGTCGATAACCGCAGGTAATTCAGGCTTTAATGCATAAGCTCTGTTAATTAATTTCAAAGCCTCTTCATAGCGATTTGTCTGGTCAGCCAAAGTATAACCCAATGCATTAAGAGCATCAGCATTTTCTGGCTCTTTTCGAATAACGATTTTCAAATCATTTTCAAGAATATCAACCATTCCCATTGATTGGCCCAGCAAACCTCTGGCATAAAGCAGTTTAGTATTTTCAACATGTTCTTTTAAAGCTTTACTGTAAATTGCCATCGCATCTTTATCACGACCATCCTGACTTAATAACTCTCCTTCGATCAAATAAAACCTAATGGCTGAATCAGGGAATTTCCAACGCAATTCATCAAGTCGGTTACCAATGGCCTTAAAACCATTATTCAATGCAATTAAGCCAATGACTCTTAAGCGAGATTCCAAATAATATTCATCAGAAGTTACTCGTTCATACCATTCAATAGACTTTTCAATATTTTTTAATGATTCTTCTATTTGCCCCAAATAATAAGCTGACTCACTTTGACGACTGTTTAATTCGTATAATCTTTCAAAATAATCTTTAGATTCTTCAAGTTCTTTGGCTTGCAATGAGAGTAACGCCAAAGCATACCAAATTTCAGTATTGTATGGTTTTTGTTTGAGGACAATTAAAAAATGCTTCTTTGCCTGATCAAAATCTCGTTGTTCTAAAAAAATTCTGGCCAAAGAAACTCGTGGTAAATATAAAGTAGCATCCCGCTCAAGCGCAGATTGTAATA
>JABHHM010000509.1 GCA_018671575.1 Methylococcales bacterium
CGTTTTCGGACAGCCTCCTAGGAGGCTGTCCGAAAATAAAGTTTGTGAAATTTACAGCACAATATATTGCGCTTTATTACTTGATAATACACCGTATGTTGTAGTTAATTTTTAAAAGTTTGCATTTTCGGACAGCCTCCTAGTAGCGTTTGAGTTAGGGATATTTAAAAATAATTGAACTAAGTTTAGGTCTCTCAATTTCATGAGCAGGAAGGTTAATCTTCTGCAAAGATGAGTGGACATGTGTATCACAACGTATCACTTTACAACGTTATCAATGGTGTTTTGATTTCTTAAGTCATTAATTCTGTTTAAGTATCGGCTAAGTAGACAACTACCATTAATTGCTAGCCAAAAACATAAAAAAACAATGGCGTAAGCATTCATGCGGATGGTGGATTCGCTGATATCAAGTCTGAACAATGGAATTAATTCGGCAGGGTCAAAAAAAGTAAATAGTAAAATGGTTATTGCGCCTGCAACCATGGTAGATGCCCATAGAAATGAAAACGCACACTGCCATCTATTTAATGGTTTCATTTTTTAGTTCCTCTAAAATTTAATGAATTATTTGTTGATGTTTTTACATTTTTTATTAATCACTAATTCATGTCAATAAGTTTGTGTAATTCATCTTATATGTATCTAACTTAAAGGCGTGATTTTAGGTATAATTGTCACTTTATTTTTCAAGTAGATGACGTGAAATTAACAAAAAATTGACTTATGTCAATAAAAAATTAAATTTAATGAACTTTTTAAAAATATCATTAGCTGATTTACTGGGATCTGTTATATTCCACAATTGAGCCAAAAAAGTTGGTTCATTTAACGATCATAAGGAGTGTCTCAGTGGAAGAAACCCAACAACAAATCCAAGAAGAAAACTATGATTATTCTGTAGTCAAGGGCTTTGTGGTGATGGCATCGGTTTATTTTGTCGTCGGTACATTTATCGGCGTCTACATTGCATCAGAATTGTCATGGCCATTTTTAAATTTTGATATAGCTGAAATTACATTTGGACGTCTTAGACCCTTGCATACCAATGCCGTTATTTTTGCATTTGGTGGTTGTGTATTAATGGCGTCAGCATTTTACTCAGTACAACGAACCTGTCATACCGCTTTGTGGAGCAATAAAATGGCATGGGCTGTTTTCTGGGGCTGGAACCTGGTCATTGTTTCAGCGGTCATTACATTGCCTCTGGGCTTTACCCAAGGTAAAGAATATGCCGAACTTGAATGGCCAATTGATATATTGATTGCACTGGTTTGGGTTCTTTTTACCTTTAATTTTATAATGACTGTTGCCAAGAGAAAAACACCACATATTTATGTGTCAAACTGGTTTTTTATGGGCATGATGGTGATGATTACTTATATTCATGTCGCCAATAGCTTGGTTATCCCCGTTGAACTTTTCAAGTCTTATTCAATTTTTTCGGGTACTCATGATGCCATGATTCAGTGGTGGTGGGGACATAATGCGGTGGGTTTTTATCTAACGGCTGGTTTCTTGGGTATTATGTATTATTTTGTTCCTAAGCAAGCTAACCGACCTGTTTTTTCATACCGTTTATCCGTTTTACACTTTTGGACACTGATGTTTGGATATGTTTGGCTTGGAAGTCACCATTTACAATACACTGCATTGCCTGGTTGGACTCAATCGTTAGGGGCTGCTATCTCTATTGCTATGATTATACCATCTTGGGGTGGTGCAGTTAACGGTATGATGACTCTCAGTGGTGCATGGCATAAATTGAGAACAGATTATATTTTAAGATTTTTTATTGTTTCTTTGGCTTTTTATGCGATGTCCACTTTTGAAGGGCCTGTAATGTCGATTAAAACGGTTAATGCTTTATCCCATTATACTGACTGGACTATCGGGCACGTTCACTCTGGCGCATTAGGCTGGGTTGGCATGGTTGGTAGTGGTGCATTATATCATATGGTTATGCGTTTGTGGTCTACTGAAATGTATTCAACGGCTTTAGTAGCAATACATTTCTGGACAGCAACGATTGGTACGGTTGTCTACATTGTTGCCATGTGGGTGTCAGGAATAATGCAAGGTTTGATGTGGCGAGCAACCAATGAGTACGGTACCTTAAAATATACTTTTGCCGAAACAGTGGTTGAAATGCATCCCTATTATGTCATGAGGACAGCGGGAGGATTCATCTACTTTCTCGGAACAGTGTTAATGTTGTATAACATTATTATGACCATAAAAATGGTTAAAGCAAAAGGGGGTGAGTAATGTCAGAACATGAATCAAAAGGATTGCAAGCAAAGCTGGAAAGAAACCTATTACCATTCTTGTTAATGATGGCAATTGCATTGAGTGTCGGGGGAATCGTAGAAATTGTTCCGTTATTTTATTTGAAAGGTCAGGCAGCGGTATTGGAAGATGAAATTACCAATGCCGATGGTTCAATTAAGTTCCCTGAATTAGCCACCGTCAGACCTTATACAGCATTGGAATTGGCTGGGCGTGATATTTATATTCGAGAAGGTTGTTACTTATGTCATTCTCAGATGATTCGTCCATTTAGAGATGAGCTGGAACGGTACGGGCATTTTTCTCTTTCAGTTGAATCTAAATACGACCATCCATTTCAATGGGGTTCAAAACGTACGGGTCCTGATTTGGCAAGAGTGGGTGGTAAATACTCAGATGAATGGCATTATCAGCACATGATGAAACCTCGTTCAGTTGTCAAAGAATCTGTGATGCCTAATTATCCTTGGTTAATCAAAAAAGAAATTGATGGCGAAGGTATAATGAAACGTATGAAAGCAATGAAAACATTGAATGTTCCATACACCGATGCTGAAATTAATGCTGGAGCTACAGCGGTTAAAGGTAAGACGGAAATGGATGCCATTATCGCTTATTTGCAAGTCTTAGGTACGATGATCAAATTTGATGATCATTTTGGAAAACCAGAGCAAAGGAAGAACTATCGTGAATAAGTTACAGGAATATTTTTATACAGACTGGTCTGCGATGACATCTAATGACTGGGTTGGCTTAATAATTACAGTGGTTATTTTTATTTTAATGATTGCAATTTATTCCTATGTGTTAGCGGCTGGTAATCAAGAGAAATTTGATGCCTGCCGTTACATCCCATTTGATAGCGATGATGGGGATAACAATAAAGGGGTGGTGAAGAATGAAAGATGAAAAAGATAATGCAAATAGTGTCCCTGATACGGGGCACGAATGGGATGGAATTCGTGATTTAACCAATCCTCCGCCTCGATGGTGGACAATTTGGTTTCATTTGAGCTGGGTTTTTGTATTGGGTTACGCACTATTATATCCGAGCATTCCATATTTAACTGATAATAGTAAGGGTTTATTAGGATACACCCAAATCAAAGAGTTAAAAGATGATATTAAAGTTGCTGATGCAGAATGGAAGCAAAAATTTTCTGAGCAAGAAAATAAATTGTCTACTCAGTCTGTTGATCAGATTATGCAAGATAAAGATTTGGTGAAATATGTTATCGAGACATCCAAAGTTGTTTTCGGTGATAACTGCTCACCTTGTCATGGCTCTGGTGGTCAAGGTAATCCTGGCTATCCCGTTTTAGTAGATGATGATTGGCTTTATGGCGGTACAGTGACGCAGATATTTGATTCAATCAGCAAAGGTCGAGAAGGCATGATGCTGGCACATGAAAAGCAATTGAATGAAAAAGAAGCCGATGATTTGGTTGAGCATGTGATTGCAATGACCAAAGGAAAAGAGCATGAAGCGGGTAAGCAATTGTATGTCACCAAAGGATGTATGGGCTGTCATGGAATGGAAGGCAAAGGAATGGAAGCATTAGGCGCTGCCGATCTAACAGATCAAATTTGGCGATTTACACAAGGTGAAACAGATCAAGAGATTAGAGACAGTGTTAAACATACAATTATGTATGGTGTTAATGCGTATGGTGTTGAAAAAACCCGTAAGCCTAAAATGCCTTCATTTGCTGGTCGTTTGACCGAAAAAGAACGTAAGAAATTGGCTGTCTTTGTTCATCAACTGGGGGGAGGAGCTTAATTGTCTTTCATAGATCATAACTACAGCAGTTGGCGAAATCCCTGGGTTTTATCTTGTATTGCTGCTGTTGTCATCGTTTTAATGGCAAATGGAGTTATGATCTACTTCTCTGTGTCTACATCACCAGGCTTGTCTGAAAAAAATTACTATGAGGCAGGCCAGAATTATCTTAATAATCAACAAAAAATTCTGCAACAAAAAAAACAATTGGGTTGGAATGTTGATTTTACTGTCACCAAAATTTCCTCTTTGAAATCCCAAATGACCTTGACTGTTAATAAGCAAGGTGATCAATTAGTCGATATAGACTCGGTTGAATTGTTTTTTTATCGGCCATCCAATCAGATACATGATTTTTCAATGCCAATGAAACCTCATTCAACAGGTTTTTTAGCGAATGTTACATTTCCTTTAAAGGGTGTATGGGACGTCATGGCATTGATTAGCAAGAAAGATATAAAATACCAAGTTAAAAAAAGAGTTGAGCTGTATTAAACATATACCAATATTTTAGTTGCGCTTGGTAAAAAACTTTGTTTTTCCAAAACATTAAAAAAGTAACAAATTCCACCTATTTTAACTCAAGAAAATTTTGAGCCATTTTTAAACTATTTAACTCATCCTGAATAACTTTTTTAAGTGATTCATAACAATCCGCCGCTGGATCAAGAAATTTATTGGCCTGCCCAACAATAGATCTGGGAATTAATTTTTCTTTCAAATAATAACCATCCATAAAAGTCTTAATACCACCAGATATAATGTACTGACGACATCTCATATCACTCCCTAACTCACTAAGCAGATGATTAATAATATTTACCATTTCAATTGCGGTATGTCCTACACGGATCAATTCATGAGTTGAACAAAAATCCTCACTGTCTCTTCTCAACACCTCTAATTTGGAAAAATTTGTACCTCCAAATGCACCGAATTCGATGGCTGCTAACGGCATTTGTACCAAAGCATTTAAAGATTTTGGCCCCATTCCTTGCCCCACTTCCTTAATAATTACGGGGAATGAAACAAGTTCCAGTAATTCTGCAATGGTCTCTATTGGAGGCCTGACAAACCGATCGCCCTCAACCTGAAACCATTCCTGAAGTGGATTAATATGTACAATAAGCCCATCAACTTTTAATTTTTCTATCAGGTTATGAATTTTAAATAGCTGTTTTTTTCTAACGAGCTGCTCTACCTGAAAAACGCCCAGATTTGCATAAAAAGGCAAATCATTCCCAATTATATTTCTAACATCGAAATCTTTAATACATAAATCATCATGCAATAATGAGCGACAAGACCCAAGCCCCATTCCAAGGCCAAATTCTTTAGCTGCCAAAGCCAGGTTTTTATTTATCTTTTCAGCGTTATCGGTTCCCCCAGTCATACTGGAAATCCATAAAGGGGCATTCAGTTTTTTACCCAAAAACTCAATATTCAAACTATCATCATCAGTTGGATGAACACCAAAAATTGGCTCATAATTAAAGCGTTCTTCTATAGAAGCTTCACCTATTTGAGAATCTTTTGTTAACTGAATATGCTCAATTTTTCTATTTTTTTGTCTTGATTTCATTCATAATCCAGGAATAAAATAATAGCTGAAATAACCAACATCTGTTAGTATTTACTGTAGGTATACTATGAAAGTAGGTGAACATTATTTTAACAAAATTTAATAAAAAAGTGCCATTTACTGGTGTAAATAAGCATTTTAAGTCAGATTTTAACGCAGTTCTGTCAGCAAAATTCGCTCTCGGACAACTTGCCATAATTACAGTGGAAAATTTAACCCATAATATAAGCAAAACCAGTCATTTTATAGCTTCTAACTTTCTTATTACTACCCTATTGATACTGTGCCTGTTAATTCCAAGACCATCCTATTGCAATAACCAGCAACTTGAAGCTCAAAACAATAATGTTGCAACTCAGCACACAACAAGTGGAACGACTAAAACCAACCAAACACATCAGAAAAAGAAAATTTTGACAAGCAACCGATCATTAGGAGGCTTCTTTGCAATAGGTCTTATTATCAATATTATAATGATGACGTCATTTGCAATTTGGGCTTTTGGTCAGTGGAAACAAAATAGTAAGAAAAATAAAAAATAATGATTCGGAGCTATGACTTTGGTTGCATAGAGGTCTATTGGGCAGAGTTGTAGCGCCGAAGGACGGGGAATATATCCAAAAATATTAGAATAATGATGGCCACCTACTTAATTCCAGTCACATGAATTGATGTAGCCAAAAGAACTGTATCTTTCTGCTTTTAAATCAGTTTAAGCAATAATTACACCTAAACAACGTAACGAGTCATATGATCAGCACTATAAAAGATAAAATCATACCTAAACAACGCTTCATTTTTCTAATCTTTTTTTTACTGGGCATTCCTATACTGGCTTATGTAATTTATAACCAATCTCTTCCAAAAAAATCAATCCCCACAGAATTACTCGCTGTAATGAAACCTCAAGCAAAGTCATTAAAAGCGTTTTCACTGACTGATCACAACAATCAACCATTCAATTTAAATAGTCTAAAAAATAAAAAC
>JABHHM010000470.1 GCA_018671575.1 Methylococcales bacterium
CCTTGATCAATCAGTTGTTTGCAGATTTCAAAGGCAAGTAAACCACCAAAGGAGTAACCAGCGAGTTGGTATGGTCCTTCGGGTTTTATGAGTTTGAGGGCTTGAATATAGTGTGTTGCCATGGTTTCAATGGTGGAGGGCGCATCATTGTCAGATGGAGATTGAAAAGCATAAACGGGGCAATGATCCGCCAGAGAGTTAGCCAATTCATTGAAAGCCAATAGCTGACCATCAACCGCATGAACACAGAACAGTGGGGAGTGTTGACCGCTGAGTTGCAATGGAATTAGAATCTGGTTTTGCTCTGAATCGCCACCTTGTTCAATCAGTTTTGCCATATTTTCAAGGGTGTTGTGTTGCATTACCAATGCCAATGATAGGTTGCATTGAAATTGTTTTTGTAGGGTTGATGTCAGTTGTACTAGCAACAATGAATGTCCGCCCAGTTCAAAAAAACCATCTTTAATGCTGATTTCGTCAATATTAAGCAGTTGTTGCCAAATTTCAGCCAGTTCAATTTCTGTTGTTGTGCTGGGTGGTATGATTGCCTGACTATTTTGTCGGTATTTATGATGTAAATCAATGAGTGCATTGCGGTCAATCTTAGCATTGGCCGTTAAGGGTAATGACTCGATAGCAATGGCAATTGATGGCATCATGTAGTTGGGTAATTGTTGTTGGACGATGGTTTGCATGATTTGCCAGTCCCATGATTCAGTAGACGGGGTTACCACAAAGCTGATGATTTGTTCATTAATCACCAGTGCCACCGATTGTTGAATGTCGGGTAATGATGACATGACAGATTCAATTTCTGCCAGTTCAATTCTTAAGCCACGAAGCTTGACCTGAAAATCTTTTCTTCCAATATATTCAATGAGTCCATCGGTGGAAACCCGTGCTAAATCACCTGTTTTGTAATAGCTATAGTCAGCAGGTTGTTCGAGTATGAATTTATCGGCAATGAGAATTGAGGTTGATTCTTCTGACGAATCATTTTCAATGAATCCCGATTTTTCGACTTCTTCGTTTAAATAACCGCTACCCAGTGCAATGCCAGAAATAACCAGCTCCCCGACCATTCCCGCAGGCAATAATGACAAATTATCATCAGTCACAAAGCATTGGACGTTGTTAATGGGGCGTCCGATGGGAATTGCTTTGTCCTGATAAGCCTCCATGTCAGTGACTCTAAAATAACTGACGACATCGGTACATTCTGTTGGGCCATAGGTGTTAATGATTTGGCAATGACATTCTGGGTTTTGTAGCCAATTTATTAATCGGTTTGGTTGGATAGATTCACCGCCGAGAATGAGTTGTTTTAATGAACTCAGTGCTTGTTGGTCATCAGCACAATGATCAATAATAGGATAAATAGCACTCGGAGCACAATTGATTAAAGTGATTTGTTGTTGTTTGATTAAATTTGATAATGCTTCTGGGTCATACAATAATTCATCAGGAAATATAATCGTGCCACCAACGGTCAATAATGAAAATAGATTTTTTTGCGTCAAATCAAAACCCGTGGCACTGATGATTAATGTTTTATCTGAAGCATCCATTGCCATTTCGTCAACGTACCATTGCACCAAATTGATGAAACCTTGATGTTTAACGCCTGCACCTTTGGGTTTTCCTGTAGAACCCGATGTATAAATAACATAAATCAGGTCATCGGCTTCAGTAATCGCAGGAGGATTGCTGTCGTCAGCTTTATCTATGATATCCGTTTGATCAATCCACAGTTGCTCAATGCCTAACGATTCAAGCTTATTTGATAATGCTTGCTGGCTTAAAACCAAACCAATGCCAGCACTGTCTATGATGTATTGAACTCTTTGCAATGGATATTGTGTATCAATCGGAATGTATGCCGCACCCGTTTTAATGATGGCAAGAATAGCGACAACAAAATCAGGGGAGCGTTCACAGTAAATACCAAGTAAACAACTCGGGCTGACTCCACGTTCAATGAGGTGATTGGCAATGATGTTTGCTTGTTGATTGAGTTGTTGATAACTGATCGAAATATCGCCCTGACACAAAGCAAGTTGTTCGGGGGTTTGTGCAACCTGGTTTTCAATAAGGCTGATGATAGTCTCATCATTACTTTGGCTTGAAACAGCACCTTTAGAAACATGGCATAACTGG
Source organism: Methylococcales bacterium (assembly GCA_018671575.1). GTDB lineage: Bacteria > Pseudomonadota > Gammaproteobacteria > JABHGC01 > JABHGC01 > JABHHM01. The sequence continues at coordinate 2,158 of JABHHM010000470.1, forward strand.
TTTTTTTGCACCTGGGTGATCCAGCTTAATTGATTTATTGAAGTTTCATGTAATGAGTTTGCATTATCCAGACATTGCTGTAGTAAATAGTCTAATTGCTGTAAAAAACCTGCCCCATTAAAAAGATGTGAATGATAGTGCAGATGACAAGTGATTGAAGTGCTTTGTAAATCTAAAATCAACTGTACCTGATTTTCTGGGAATTGCAGATAAGATTGCATTATTGCAGAATCGTCATCTATTTTCATGGTGGCCATGAAATGTCGGGCGTTAAAAAAGAAATTCAGTTCTGCGTGAGGTATTAACTGAGTTTGAGCCAAAACCGAAATATACTGGTTTTGTTTTAATTGTCGTTGACTGTTCTTAATTTCATTAAAAAAAGTAGCCAACGTTTGTTCTGCTTGTAACCAGTCAGATTTTACCACCAGCGGTAATTGCTGATAAAAACAACCGATAGATTCACGGTTTTCCCGTTGTCTGCCAGCCAGAATTTCGTAAATCACAAAATCACTGTCGGCTCGACAAAGTGTATTAAGCAATAAAGCGTAGAGTGATTTTAGTAAAATAACAGGTGTGGTTTTTTGTTGTCTGCTGAGTTTTTTCAAGGCAGAGAATTGTTTTCCAGAAATAGGCAATAATTGTTCTACGGCTTCATTATTAGCCGATTTCTCTGGTTTATAATGGTGTAATGGCTCAACGTCGATCAATCGTTGCTTCCAGAATTCTATCGTTTGAAACTGGTCAAATACCTGTGGTGGTGTTAAAACTGAGTTGAGCCACTTGTCTGCTTGATCGAAACTTAGATCCTTGTGGTATAAATGCTCAGGATTTTCGTGTAATGCTTGTTGGTGTAATAGTTTTTCATAAGCCTGTAAAGTCTGCTGTAACATAAAAACAATACTGATGCCGTCTAATAAAATGTGATGACCATAGAGAATAATCAAACTTTGTTGTGATTTTGAGGTGATTAAACTGTGATTCAGTAATTTTTCTTGGGTGATTTTATAGGTTTTTTCAATGCGTTGTTTCGATAGTTTTTGACAGTCTTCTGGTGATAAAATATCACAATAATCAGCTAGATATTCCAGTTCAATAGTGTGTGTTTTATGACTTACCCAATAAACAGGATCAAGATAACTTTGGTGGCTTTCTTGTAATGATGATTTTAAAATCAAGTGTTGATTCGTCACCCATTGAATGGCTTGTTGCCATAATTCAGCATTGATCAGGGTGTCAAAAATCAAGGAAAAACCACCTGAGTTATACAGTGTGTCAGGGTTTAATTGACTGTCCAGATATAAGTCACGTTGAATGCTGTTGAGTGGCATAATTGCCTGAGTATCTGAATCTGCAACTGCCAATATTTCGACTAACTCTTTTTCATCAGCCAATGGTTGAAAACACAGTTGAACTTGGTCATTCTGACAAACGGCCTCACAAAATCGAATGAAATGATGACTCAGTTTTTTGATGGTGTCATCATCCAGTAAATCGGTATTGTATTCCCAGGTGGCCTGGATAGCATTGTTTGATTGGCTGACGATTAATAATAAATCAACCTTAGCTGTATGGTAATCAAGTTCAACAGGGGTGATGTCTAAACCATCAAAAGACAGGTTCAGCTGTTCATCATGATGAAATGAAAAACCTGCTTGTGCCAGCGGTGGAATTTTCATGTCTCGGTCATCGACCAAAGCATCAACCAGTTGTTCAAAAGGCAATTCCTGATGATCGAAAGCATCTAAAGTGACTTGTTTGACTCGCTGTAATAATTCTCGAAATGTTGGATGTCCCGATAAATCTGTTTTAATAATGAGTGTATTGACAAAAAATCCAATCAGATTTTGAGTTTCAGCCATTTGTCTGCCTGCAATTGGAGTGCCGACACTGATTTCTTGCTGATTAGTGTAACGTGACAATAAACTCTGAAAAATTGCCAATAATGTCATGAATAAAGTGGTTTGCTGTTGCTGACACAATTGTTGTAGTTGTTGTGAGAGCTTTTCTGGCAATTGAAAATTAATGTGATTGCCGTTGGTGGTAAAAACCTTAGGACGGGGATGGTCATAAGGAAAATTGAGCACAGCAGGGCGATTGTTCAGTTGTTTTTTCCAGTAACTCAGTTGTTTGTCTAATTCTTCACCTGATAAAAACTGTTGTTGCCAATAAGCGTAATCGGAATATTGAATGGCTAAATCAGGTAATGCCAAAGTTTGTCCATCACTATGAGTCAAAAAATGATGGTAGGCAATGGTCAGTTCTGTGATTAATATTTTAGCTGACCAGGCATCGGTGATGATGTGATGCATGTTGACCAGTAACACATGATCTGTTTTTGAAAATTCAGCCAAAGCCACTTGAATTAATGAGCCTGTTTGCAGATTGAAATGATGTACTGCATGTTGCTGAGCCAGTTCTATTGTTTTGCTTTGTCGTTGTTGTTTATCCAGATCAAAAAGACTGATTTTTTCTAATTCAACACTGATTGATGGCTGAATTTTGACAGTGGCTTGACCATTGTCAGTCACATAATTACTGCGCAAAATTTCATGCCGATTGACCACGGTATCAATGGCTGATTGCAATGCTTCTTCATTGATTTTACCTTTTAAGCGCAATGCCAACGGAATATTATAGCCAGAACTTTGTGAATCCAGTTGACTGAGAAACCATAGTCGTTGTTGAGCAAAGGACAATATTTTACTCTGTTGTGCAGGCATTTTACCGATTGCCTGATGTTGTGTTGGTTGTTGTTCGATTGCCGTATCAATGGCTTTTGCCAGACCTGCTATGGTCGAGGCTTCAAATAAACTTTTTAGTGGCAGATCAATTTTAAATTGTTGACGAATTTTAGCGGCTGATTGTGTTGCCAGTAAGGAGTGACCGCCTAATTCAAAAAAGTCATCATCCATACTGATTTTTTCAAGTCCCAACAGGGATTTCCATTGCTCTAATAAGATTTCCTCGGTGTTGGTTGAAGCTGCAATGATGGTTTTGTTTGTTTCCGATGAATGTAATAAGGAGACAGGCAAGGTTGATTTGTCGGCTGTTTTCAGACGTTGTCTGTCAATCTTACCATTTGCCATGAGTGGTAATTCATCTAGTACCAGGTAGTCAGATGGACACATCGCTGTTGTTAATTGGTTGGACAACGCTTGTTTTATCGTGGACAAACAAAACTCATCTTCTTGCGGGATAACACGGTCTTCGACCACCAGATAGGCCAGTAATTTGTCGTTTTGAACCACCACCACGGCTTGTTTTATGGCGGCTAAGTGAATCAATGTGTTTTCAATTTCACCAATTTCAATCCGAAGTCCACGGATTTTAACTTGGTTGTCGAGTCTGCCAATGTATTCTATTTGTCCAAATTGATTGATTCTTGCCGCATCGCCTGTGTGATAAATGGTCTGTTCATCGTTAGAAAATAAACTGAGTTTTGTAAAACTTGTTTGGGTTTTTTCTGCATCATTAATATAACCCGCTCCAACGCCCATGCCTGCAATACAAATTTCACCAACAATTCCTGGTGGTTGTGGTTGATTGTGGTTATCCAGCAAATAACATTGTACTCGGTCAATGGGCTGTCCCAATGGAATACTGCTGATGCTTGAACCACCTTTGATTTGATGGAATAGGGCGATATCGGTACATTCAGTTGGGCCGTAACTATTGGTTAGTAGAAATGATGTTGGCATTTGCTGTAACCAGTGATTGATGCGACTTTTTTGAATAACTTCACCCCCTAAAATCAACTGTTTCAATGATTTCAACGCAACAAAGTTTTGTGTGTTCTCAATCAAAGGATAAAAGGCACTGGGGGCACAATTTAGCCAACTGATTTTTTCTTTTCGGCAAGTCGATAACAGGCTGGTAGGGTCATAATGACTGTGTTCTGCAAACACAACCGATGCGCCACATAATAACGGTGTCATTAGATTTTTCTGGGTCAAATCGAAACTGAATGAACTGATAATTAACGTCGAATCATCTGTTGTCCATTGAAAAGTCTGTTGATACCATTGTGTCAAATGACTGAAACCTTGATGATATACGCCAGCGGCTTTAGGTGTTCCTGTTGAACCTGAAGTAAAAATAACATAAATTAAATCAGTTGCTTGAGTTTGATGTTCAAGATTGTCACTGGGTAAATTACTGAGGGTTTGATTTAACTTCTCTAAATAGAGGATTTCGATGGTTTCTCTCAATTCATACCATAAGGGCATAAGTTTCGTTTGAGCAGAGGCGTTGTTCAACTTTGCTTTAACTGAGTTTTCGTCAGTGGTGATCAACAATGTCATGGAAATTTGATTAATCATGGTTTTTAAGCGTTGTTCTGGTGCATTTGGGTCTAATGGAACATAGCATCCACCTGCTTTTAGAATGCCGAGCATAGCCACTAAAATATCAATGCCTGCTGGCAGACAAATTCCAACACAACAGTTTGCACCAATGTTTTTGGTTTTCAAATAATAAGCCAATTGATTGGCTTGTTGGTTGAGTTGTTGATAGCTGAGTGATTGTTCACCTTGTTTGACCGCAATGAGTTCAGGTGTGCGTTTAACTTGTTGTTCAAATTGATATTGTACCGATGAAAATTCAATTTTTTCTGGGATTAACGCCAAGCTTTTTAGTTGTTGTTTTTCAACAGAACTGAGTAAGTCTAACTCACCCAAACAATGAGTTTGCGACAATATTTGTTGTGAAATAAATTGCATTCGTATTAACAATTCATTGGCGTTAAATTCACTCTCAAAATAATACAAATCTAATTGAAATTCACTTTCTATCGCCTGAACAATAAACTGCACCTGATTTTCAGCCACGGGGGGAATATATTGTTGTATTGATGTTTTTTGGGCTAAAAAATCAACCTGTTTGGGGAAATTATAAAAATTGTAAAGAAAACTCAGTCGAGACTCAGGTAAAAATTGCTGTAGCTGACTTTGAGAAATATTTTTAAAATGACCCAATTGACGAATTTGTTGTTTGACTTTCAACAAATAGCTTTGAATTGTTTGTTGTGGCCTGAAATCATCAGCATTAAAGACCATCGGGACTTGCTGATAATAGCAGCCAAAGGCTTTGTAGTGTTGTTTTTGGCGGCTGGATAGCACTTCTGTGATGAAAAAATCACCATCAGGCTGGCAATAACGTTGTAAAATAAAGGCATAAATGGCTTTGAAATAAACCGATGGGGTGATTTTTAATTGTCGACAAAAAGTTTTTAATGACTGGCTGTGTTCTGCACCAATTAACAACGAATTATTTATTCTATGTGTCGATATTTTAGAGGCTTTGACCATCATATCCAAAGCATTGGTATGGGCCAACTGTTGTTTCCAGTAAAACAAGGTATCGACTTCATCAACGGTTTTTTGTTGTTCTAAAACGTATTGATGATAAATGTTGGGTGAGGCTTTGAGCTTGTCCGTTTGTTGTTTAATTTGAGTTAACTTTTCCATCCATTGGGGTTGATGAGTGAAAAAATTATTTTGTTGTTGCAACGCTTCTGTATAAAATTTCACATAGAGTTTTTGCATTTGAGCTTGATGTAACAATCC
>JABHHM010000511.1 GCA_018671575.1 Methylococcales bacterium
ATTAGCGTCATTCATAAGCCAGGCCATGTTGAAACCAAAGTTAGCGTCATTCATAAGCCAGGCCATGTTAAAGCCAAAATTAGCATCATTCATTAGCCAAGCCATATTGAAGCCAAAACCAGCATCATTCATAAGCCAAGCCATATTAAAACCAAAATTAGCATCATTCATAAGCCAAGCCATATTGAAACCAAAGCCAGCATCGTTCATAAGCCAAGCCATATTAAAACCAAAGTTAGCATCATTCATAAGCCAGGCCATATTGAAACCAAAATTAGCATCATTCATCAGCCAAGCCATATTAAATTTAATACCCTCGGAATAAATATCCTTCACATTCCTAAACCCGTGACTCTCATTAACAAACTTCAAATAATCATCAAAATCAATATCACTAACTCCACTGGCAGAGATATTAATACCTGATTTCACCGCAGAATCACTGACATCTCTTAATCCCAATAACATAATGGCTTCTATTTTATCTCTTGCATCGGCACCCGTAATATTTTCCAAAATATGATTGAAATTTTCCCGTTCAACTCTTTGTAATCCTTGGAAACCTCTTAATTCTGCCTTTTTAAGTAATTCTTCCAGTTCTGCTTCGGTCATGTTTTCAAAATCTTGATTCATGGCCGTGGCGTAGTCTACAAAGATGCCATATCGGCTTTTCCAGCCAACAATTAAATCCCAGTTGGTATTGGCTGATTGTGGGTTATTACTGAAATACAGTAGATTGCGATAAGTTTTCATCTTTTCACAGCTACTGGATTGACAAGTTGCAGGGTTTTCTTTGGTTAGCAGACTATAGCCCCCTTGCCAGACCACCCATTGACCTGAAAAAGCTTGATATTGTAAAGGAGATTCCAAGCTTTCGGTGTTCTGTGTTTTATTGGCGACATCACCTTTGAATAACCAGCCACCACGTTTTGCCAGCCAAGTTGTATTTAATAAGTCGAGCTGATTGGTGAATGGGTTTTCTTCGACCGATGATTTTTTGATTTTTGTCAGCAAGCTGGATAGCAATTGACTTAAATCTTTATGATTGCCATTGACCAATTCAGTTAACAGCGCATGTCTAGCCAATAAAGCCCATTCATCAACATCGGAAAAATATTGAGTACGAGTCGATTCCAACATTGCCCATTGCCACTGCGGATCGGTCAAACCAGAGGAAGCTGATTTGAGTTGTTTCCAGGCTGTTTGCAGGATTGCTTCCCAGTCTGCTCGGTCAATTAATTTGCTGAATCGGGTGTTGTCCAGTAAAGCTGTTTGATAATTACTGCTTCCTGATCTTAAAATTTGGTGGGTTGATATTGCCAAAACCCGAGCTAAAAAGCCATTCCAGGGTGTTTTTAGATTGTTATCCATCCAGTTTAAACCCTCGGCAGATTCACTCCATGCTGTCCAGTTGTCTTCAAAAGAAACGTCGCGACTGGGCCATAACCAAGGGTAAGCTTTAATGGTTTGATCATAATCTTTACTCATGGCATCTAACCATTGTTTGCCATGGCTACTTTGAGCAAAACCTTTCCACATAAAGGCATCAGGGGTATTTAGCCAAAGGTCGCTATTTTGAGTATTGCCACTGGATAATTGGTCATTGACAAATTTACGCCAGTAAACCAGCACTTGTAGTTGATTCATTTTCATCGAAGCATTGAGAAAATGATCGCTGACCACCGCATTTCGTTGGTCAAAGAAACCATAATCAAAGAAAACCCCGCTGGCAATGTTGCGTTGAGTGCTGGGTAATGCCAAATACACTTGCTTTAGAAAATGCGGGAAAGTAGGGGAGAGTAAATTGATGGATGAGGTGTCCATGGTTAATAACGCACGTTGAACGGCTTCGTGTACAATACTTAAACCATTATTAGAGTTACTGTGAAGATTGATTTTATTTGCCAATGACCACAATGCTGAACCCAATAATTGTGATGACTCGTGGATGATTAGCTGGCCTGGTGCAAATAACTCATTCATTGCATCATTATCACCATCATTGTAAATAAATCGCCAGTAATAAGGTAGCCAAGTGACATCTTGTGCAGTCAGAGTGCTGGCTGAACTGCTGATGTGGAAAAAACGGTTTAATGAGTCCAGAGCATCTTTGCGTTTATCGGCTGTCATGCTGGAGTTATTTAATTGGGTTGTAACGTTATTGTAATAATTGGCAAAAGCAATTCTGGCATTTTCGCTCAAGCTGGAATCAACAGTGACATTCAGGTTACGTTGACAACGATCATAATTTAAATTCCCCTGGTAGCAAGCCTCCAGTTTTTGGTTGTCAATGTAATCGACGTCTCCATTTGCCAAGCGTACCACTGGGTCATTGATGACATTGCCATCATAAGATAATTGACCCGTTGCACAGGATACCCATTCAGCAATACATTGATTGCCAGAGGTAAAAGAGGCAAACCAGTCGGCAATGGCTTCATGCAAGGCCAAGCCATCAGGGCTGGCAATTTCAGGTTGACGTAAATACAACCAGACATGACCCAATTCATGTAGGGCAACATCACCATCACTGATCCAGACATCATCACTGCTGAAATTTTTGCTATAACCCGCAGAAGAGGTATTTACCTTATCGTCCATCGAGGCTGTTGCATCGCCCGAGTTATTGATGTCGGTTGAAAATAATTTTCCGAGCACAATTTTTTCTTCATAAGGGCGAAAAACCGCAATACTTTCATTGGCAAAAGGGTTAATGGTTACTTCTGTTGAAGACCAATCCTGACTGTTTTTCATGGCATTGGGTAAGCCTTTTAGGATACTTTTGCCGTTGACTAAAGTGCTGAGTAGTACATTGGTATTGTATATATATAAGTTTTCACTTTCGGTGTAGTTGGGTGTGCAGATATTGGAATTTTCATTGGTATTGAATAATCCATTGGTTTCGATGGTAATGTCTGGATAATTAGTATCTTTGAAAATGCGTTTTAAGATACTATCTACCTGGCAAGATGAGATGGTGACATACATGGTTGAAGTGGTGTTGCCACTCTCCTGATATTTAACCAGGCTGTTGAAAGAGGTTTTATAAATTTTGTATTTTAGGTCGCCACTGCTGGATGACGTTGGTGGTAAGTTTTGAATCGGTAGTCTATTGAGGTTGGTTCGCTTAATGATCTGTTTAGGTGTGTATTGAATTTGTTTGCTGGCAACAGGTTGTTTCTGGCTGCCATTGAAACTGATTAAATCACTCAAACTCCATGCTTTGGTTTGATTAACAACTTTTAATACATTGCCGTCAGACCCCACAATGACTTGATAGTCTCCAGCGGGGTTTTGTGTGATAACTTTGACAATATAAGCAGGATTGAGTTGAGTTTTATAAGGGTAATAAGCTTTGGATACAGATTTGGTGATGTCAGCATTTAATAAAGATAAAGCAGATGATTTGGCAATATTGGGGTTTATCCAGCTTGCAGAAGATATTCTGTCGGCCATTACCATTCTTGTTGTCATCGGGTGACCTGTAGTGACTTTGCAACCATTGTCACTGAGGGTGGCTTTAATTTGTGATCCAATGATCGGAATTAAACTGACAATCCCTTGTTCTGTTCGACGAATTTGTTCTTTAAAAACAATCGAAGTAATGGCGTTACTACCACTGCCATTTTTCATGACACGGTGTAATCCATTGGCGGTATTAACTGAAATGTCATTGATTTTTGCTCGTTGTATTTTAGAGGCATCTACGGGTAGTAGTTCATTGTAATAACCTACAATACAAGCAAATAACTCAGGGTTTTCTGCAAATGTTTTCTGAATCCATTCAATGTCTGGTGAGTTAAATAATGTGGGAATATAGCCCGTTTTACTGGGTTGTTGTTGGTTTTGAGTGGGAGTTTGTGTTGTGGTCGTCGTTGGTGTTGTCGCTGTCCCAGGTGATGTTTGTCCGCCTGTTGTTGCGCCTGGTTGGTTGGTTTGACCAGTCCCAGTTCCAGTTCCATGACCAGGGTCTGAGTCATTATTATTTGATACTGAACCTCCAGAGGGTTGAGGCGTCCCTCCCGTGGTCGGAAAGTTGATGGTTGTTGACTGAGGTCCTGTTGTTTGTGCATATTGGGCTGATGCGCTAGTGGATAAGACGATTGAAAATATACCAAGATAGATTCCAAATCTTTTAAATTGCATAGTAACCTCAAATTTATTAAATAATTAAAGCGTATAACTCTATTAGATAAAACCAGAAATATTATCCTAAAAAAATCAGTTGAATCTATTGCGAACGTCCAATGCACTGAATCTTCAATACTTTATCAAATTATTTGGACTCGCCTGTGGAGTTACTACAGGAGTCGTCAAAATACCTTGCAAAGTCTGAATGTTCAGCGTTTTGAACGCTCTCGCTAAGATTCAATAGATCGTTTTAGGATTATATCTACTTGAATAGAAAATGTTATCGGGTAAAACCCTAAAACCAATAACCCTATAATTAATGATTGCATTATTTTTGATTATTGTTAGGTTTTTTCGATGAACGGTGTTTTTTTGCAGATGAACTGGCGATTATTTTTTAACCTAATAAAGATCAGTTAAACAGTTAAATATGAAAAGTCTTGAAGAGATGTCTTGAAGAGATAATATAGTTAATTACATTGTTACGATGTGCCTATATTTTTTGAAGCATAGAGGGCGTCAAAAATTATTAGAGATGATAGCGGATAATTAAGCAGTTTTTGCCACGGATTTTTAAAATATGGACTGAATTTCTTGAAATAAGGTAACACGCAATAAATAAACTACCCATATTACGCAGAAATTTTGTTTGTCTTTTTTGTAGCAAAGAAGATGGACAAAAGGGCAAGTAAGATGGGTAGTTTATTTATTGCGAGTTGCCTAAGATGCCAGTCAGTAAATTTTCAAATTCTTGGGAAAATGCTAGAATAGAACAATTGTTTGTGTATAAGCGGGTATGACACTATTGTTTATTGTTTTTGGTGGCATTATCAGTTTTTGGTGGCATTATCAAAAGGTATAGATATTTTATGAGGAATTTTCTATTTTCTATTTTTTCACTTTGTATTTCTGTCCCTTTACTGGCATTTGAACCTGCTGATATGTATTGGGAATATAATTTATTTGAAGCGATCGGTAAAGATGATTATAAATATGCTGTGGAACTTCTTGAAAAGGATTTGGATGTCAATAAAACTCATCAGCCATTTATGCAGACTCCTATAATTATCGCTCCCAATCATGGCATGAAGTTTGTTGTTTTATTGATGAAGCATGGTGCTAATGTCAATGCAAAGGATGATGATGATAATACTGCCTTATTGAATGCCTGTTTTTTGGGTAAGGTGGACATCGTTAAATATTTGTTAGCCAACGGTGCCGATATTAACGTCGTTAATAAAGACGGTATTTCACCGCTGGAAGCGGCAAAAATATTCAAATCTCCTGAAACTATTAGAGTTTTACAGGAGCATATCAACAAAGCTAAAAGATAAATTTTTTGTTTGCAGGTGCGGTGTTTAAATAAGGTGCGGTTGTTTCAAACAGTGATTTTTGTTCCCATTGAGCATTATGAGTTCTGGTGATGACGGATGCTTGCATAATAGGTAGAGAGCCTGTAATGCAAAATAGGCGACCGTTGATGTTAAGGGCTTCTTTCAAGTGGTCGGGAACGTTCAAGAGTGCGCCTGTGATGGCAATGACATCAAATTGTTGTGTTATATTTTCTTTCAGTAAGGCGTCTTGGTTGGTTATTTCAATGTTTTTGATGTTTTGTTCAGCGATGATTTGCTGTGCTTGTTCAGCTAGAGATTCAGAGGTTTCATAGCTGGTGACGTGTTTAGAGAGTTGTGCTAAACATGCGGTCAAATAACCACTTCCTGTGCCAATTTCCAAGGTGCTTTCTGATTTTTTAATGTTCAGTGATTGCAGTAGTTTTGCTTCAATCGTTGGTTGCAGCATGGATTGATTGTCGGTCAAAGGTATCGCTGTGTCGGCATAGGCTAATTTTTTGTATTTTACTGGAACAAATAATTCACGGTGAATGATATTAAAAACATTAAGAACCGTTTTGTCTGGCACATTCCATGGTTTTATTTGTTGTTCTATCATATTGTAACGTGCATTTGATGTATTCATGGAAACTCCAGTCAATATTATTACTTTATTCTCTGAGTAAAAGGACATTATATCTTCTTTAAAAACTTCTTTAAAAATGCCAGAATTTAGCCAGAAGAGATTTGTGTTTAATATTATATTGATAATTTTTCCTGCTGGCTATAATATGTTGATCTTTTTTGAAAATTAAGAAAATATTATCTATTTTTCAAAATTTGCTTGCTTGAAAGCAAGTTGCCCCCTAGAATTCGCAAGTCGGAAATAATTTATAACATTGGAGATGCTTATGGCCTGGAATGAACCGGGTGATAAAAATAACAAAGACCCCTGGAGTGGACAAGGCGGAGGTCAACAGCCACCTGATATTGATGAAGTTGTCAAGCAACTGAAAAATAAATTTGGCGGGTTATTTGGTAATGGTGGTAGCGGTAATAGTGGATCTGGTAATAATGCTCCGAGTATGAGTTTTTCTGGATTTATTGCTATTTTGGCAATCGTTTTGGTGATTTGGTTATTGTCTGGTTTTTATTCGGTTGATCAAGGTAAGCGTGGTCTCGTGTTGCGATTTGGTAAGCACATTGATACTACTGAGCCTGGTTTGCATTGGATATTTCCTTATCCTGTTGATAAAGTGCAAATGGTTGATGTTGAACGTCTGCGTTTTAAGGAAATTGGTTATCGTTCTACAGGAACGACACAGCAGTTAAATTCTACAGTGCCCAAAGAGGCACTTATGCTGACCAAAGATGAAAATATTATAGATGTGCGTTTGGCGGTTACTTACAAGATTAAAAGTGCCAAAAATTTTGTGTTTAATGTGAGAGACCCCGATCTGACCATTAAACAAGCCACTGAAAGTGCCATTAGAGAAATCATTGGTCAAAATACCATGGACTTTATTTTGAAAGAAGGTCGTAGTGAAATAGCTGTGTTGACCAAGAGTCTGGCTCAAAAAATATTAGATCGTTATAAAACAGGTATCATTATCAGTGCGATTAATATGCAAGACTTACAGCCTCCTGAAGAAGTTCAAGATGCATTTACCGATGCTATTAAAGCTCGTGAAGATGAAGTCAGGCAGAAAAAAGAAGCTGAAGCTTACGAAAATGACCTTATTCCAAAAGCCAGAGGTGCGGCCGCCAGAATTATTGAAGAAGCCAATGCTTATAAAGCCAAAGTAACGACAAAAGCAGAAGGTGAGGCTAATCGTTTTACTAAATTATTGGTGGAATATGAAAAAGCACCAGACGTGACTCGTGAAAGACTTTATATTGATACCATTGAATCTGTTCTTGGTAATACCAGTAAAGTCATGATGGATGTCAAAAATGGTAATAATCTGATGTATCTGCCCATCGATAAGTTGATTGAAAGAAAAGAAGTGCCTGCCAATATTGAATTGTCGATACCACAAAATTACTCAGGAAATACCTCCTCAGCCAATAACCAACAAAGACAAAACGTAAGGTTAAGGGAAAATCAAAGAGAAAGTCAAAGAGGAAGGAGTTCACGCTAATGAATCAGTCACGCTTTATTTTATTCAGTATCATTGCAATTTTTATGATTCTTTTGATTAACGCTTCTGTGTTTACTGTTTCAGAAACAGAGGTTGCGTTACGTAAAAAGTTTGGTGAGGTTGTAGAAACAAATTATTCTGCAGGGTTACATTGGAAATTTCCTGTTATTGATAACATTATCAAGTTTGATAGAA
>JABHHM010000512.1 GCA_018671575.1 Methylococcales bacterium
CCACGGTCTTGATGTGAAATGTTTGATGTGGGTTTACCATTGATTAGGCAAAAATTGGTGCCATTATTTTTTTGGTCCAAGTTGTTTTTCCGATACTTTGGCTTCAAAATATTCTTCGGCGGTATCAATATCGACCACTTTTTCCTGATTATCCACCAGTTCTAATTCGTAATCGACCCAGCCTTTTAGTCCTGTCTGTAGTGAATGAGCTGACCTATATCCCATGATGGTCATGGTTTGCGCCGCCAATAAACTTCGATTACCTGCACGACAGATGACTAAAACTTCTTTGTTTCGGGCTTCCACAAGTTCAGGAACTGTTTCTTCGTAGCCATATTCAACTGCAGATTCCAGTATGCCTCGGGGAACATTGATCGAATTTTTGATGCGCATGATTTCAAATTCATAAGGTTCTCTGACATCCAGCAAAAAAAAGTTTTTTTTCGGATGTTGTTCTTCCACATCCCATGGAAAAAGCTCGTCAACCACTGGCATGCAATTTTTGATGAGCTCAATAAATTTTATCATGATTAAAATCCTGAGTTATTGAATTGAGTTGAATTATATTGATTGCAAATATCTTGCCTAACAGCAAGTACGGCCGCTTCAACACGTGAATTAACGTCGAGTTTCCTTAATATGGCTTTGACGTGTAACTTGACTGTACCATCAGAAATGCCCAGTCCTTTGGCGATTACTTTGTTGCTTTGGCCAGAGGCTAAAAGACAGGTGATTTCCAGTTCTCTGGGTGTTAATAGTGAAAATTGTTTGGGTTTTTCACCTTGAGTTTCTCCTTGTACTGCTTTGGCAAGGATGCTGGTTAATTCTTGGGCAACAACCGTTTCTCCTCGAACAATTTTTTCAAGGGCATTGATTAAGTCATCAGGCTCCATGTCTTTTAGCAAGTAACCCTGGGCACCATTTTTAAGCGCATTAACAATGTCATCATCCTGACGACTGGTGGTTAATATGGTGACGGGGGATTTTATATTTTTTTGGCGGAAAATCTTTAGCAGGCTGAGTCCATCATTTTCAGGCATTCTTAAATCAAGCAAAATGACATCAAATATTTTTGATTCAGTGATGGCGATTTCTTCCAGGCTATTGCCTGTGACAGTGACCTGAATACCTCTTCTTTCTAGCAGTTCTTGAACGCCTAGTCTGAATAATGCATGGTCATCGATTAATAAAACTTCCATTGATCTTTCCTGAAAATAAGGTGGTGCTTCATCATAAATGATTTTTTCGATTATATGAAATTTATTTTAATAATGACCAGCCCATTAAAAAGAATGATCTATCTTGTTTGAGGTTACTTTTTTTACGGTAAAAAGTGCGTGGCTGATCGTGATTTTTTGCTCTGTATTGTTCTTCCGAAGAAAAACCAATTCAAAGGATGTCGCTTCCGAGTTGGGTAAAATGATGATTTGTGGCAAGGTTTGTTTTGCTGTTAGGTTGATGTTTTCCTGCTGTATATTAAGTTTTATCGTTGTTTCATCGGGTAATTTTCGTTGTCTGAATATTTTATCTTCAATTATTTGCCATTTACCTTGATGCCAGCTCATGAACTGGTAACTGTCGGGTAATATCAATACGGCATAGGGACGACTGCTGATGAGGGATTCATTTTTACTTAATTTGAATAACTGATAAAAGCGTTCAGCATCTTTTTCAAATAAATTTTTACTTTGATCAATTGGATTGATGGTAACAAAGGTTGTGATGATGCCGATGATGAATATCACAACCAATAATTCAATGAGGGTAAAACCGCTTGTGACTTTTGATTGAGATAAAATAATCGGCATTTTTTATGGGTTATTCCGTCCAATTATTAATATCTGTATTCATGTCTTCGCCACCTTCCTGATTGTCTGCCCCCAAAGAATAAATGTCGATGGTTCCATGAGTTCCTGGGCTAATGTACTTATACGGCGTTTGCCAAGGATCTTTGGGTAAACGATCTAAATAACCGCCTTTTTTCCAGTTGGCAGGAATAGGTTCAATGCTGGGTTTTTTGACCAAAGCTTCCATACCTTGATCTGTGGTTGGAAAACTGTAATTATCGAGTCGATAAAGTCTTAAAGCGGCTTCTAATGAATGAATGTCATGTTTGGCTTTGGTCAGTCTGGCTTCGTCAGGGCGATCCATTACTCGAGGAACAACGATGGAGGCTAATACGCCGAGAATGACGACAACGACCATGATTTCTATTAAAGTAAATCCACTGTTTGTTCGGTGATTCATGATAGCAGTCCTTTTATTGAATCAATTGATTGAGATTAAAAATGGGCAGTAAAATCGCCAGTACAATGGTTAATACAATGCCACCCATTAGAATAATCAGAAAAGGTTCGAATAATCCAAGAAATGTGTTAATGATGGATTCTGTTTCTCTTTCTTGATGGGTGGCAGCTCTTTCCAGCATTTCTTCAAGATTTCCACTGGTTTCTCCACTGGCAATCAAATGAATGAGTATGGGTGGAAATTGTTTGCTATTTTCTAAAGAATAAGCCAGTCCTGCGCCTTCTCTAACTTGTTCCGTTGCTTTATGGACAGCTGCTCTCATGGGTAAATTGGTTAAGACTTGTTCACAAATACTCAAAGCGTTTAAGACGGGAACGCCACTGGCCATTAGAATGCTCAAGGTTCTGGAAAATCGGCTGGCATTTAAACCTCTGACCAGTTTTGAGATTAGCGGTATTTTTAATTGTAGCTGGTGTAGCCAATATTTGGCTTTGTTTTGTTTGAAAATAATCAGGCTTAATCCAATCGTTAGGGCCAAAATAGCCAGTAAAAAGGTGCCGTTTTGATTTAAAAAGTCACTGACCTTGATCAGTCCTACGGTTAATGACGGGAGTTGTTGGTTCATGTTTTCAAATACATGAATCACTTGTGGAACAACATAGGTTAATAGAGCAACCACTACCACAATGGCGACCAGCGATAACATAACAGGGTAAATTAATGCCAACATGGCTTTTTGTTTGATCAATTGTTTGTTTTCGGTATAGTCCGCCAGTCGTTCCAGTACAATGTCTAAATGGCCTGTTTTTTCGCCCGCTTTGACGGTTGCTCTGAATAAGTCAGAAAATGAGCGAGGGAATTTAGCAAAACCAGAGGCGAGAGTGTTGCCTTCTAAAACTTGTGAGCGGATGGCGAGAATGGTGTTTTTAATATGCAGTTTTTCCGTTTGTTTGGCAACGGCATTCAGTGTTTCTTCCAGTGGTAGTCCCGATTTTACCAGGGTAGCCAGTTGTCGGGTAAATAATGCCAAGTCAGCACTGCTGATTTTCTTTTCAAATAAATGAAATGACTGTTTGTGCTGAGGAGATTCAGAAGTGATTTCTTCTATCGTTAGCGGCGTTAAGCCTTTTTCTCTCAATAGTTGTCGAATGTGGCGAGGTGAGTTGCCTTCAATAATTCCTTTGTTTTCTCGTCCCGACTCTTTTAATGCTGTATATGAATAAGCGCCCATGTTGATTAGTCTTCCTGAGATACTCTGATGAGTTCATCAATCGTAGTATCGCCTTGAAGTACTCTACGAACACCATCACTGCGAATGCTTTGGCTGATTTTTCGAGCATAATTCTCAACGTCTTTTTCAGCAGATGCTTGATGAATCAGGTGACGTAAATTTTCATCAAAATTGAGTAACTCATAAATGCCTGTCCGACCTTTAAATCCTGTATGATTGCAATGTTTACAGCTGGATGCAGAGTGGATAGTGGCATGATCGGTGGCTTGAATGCCTAAGATATCACATTCTTCTACAGTGGGTTGATGAGCTATTTTACAGTGTGGACATAATAACCTAACCAGACGTTGAGCGATGACGCCAATGATACTGGAAGACAATAAAAAAGGTTCAATGCCCATGTCTCGTAGTCGGGTTATCGCTCCCGATGCCGTATTGGTATGCAAAGTAGAAAAGACCAAATGTCCTGTTAAACTTGCTTGTACTGCTATCTGTGCCGTTTCCAGATCACGAATTTCACCCACCATGACGATGTCTGGATCTTGACGTAAAATAGCTCGCAATCCTTTGGCAAAGGTCATGTCTACTTTAAGATTAACTTGCGTTTGACCAATGCCATCCAGCTCATATTCAATGGGGTCTTCTACCGTTAATATGTTGCGTTTGTCATTATTGAGTTGGCTCAGTGCAGCATATAAGGTGGTGGTTTTGCCTGAGCCTGTTGGGCCTGTGACCAGAATAATGCCATGTGGCCGTTTAATGAGTTGGTTGAGTTCTTGGTAAGAGGCATCGGATAATCCCAAATGCTGTAAATTTAAGTTGCCAGCTTGTTTGTCTAAAATTCTCATGACGACCCGTTCGCCATAGCTGGAAGGAATGGTTGATACTCGGACATCAACTGCACGAGTGGCAATTTTTAAAGAAATTCGACCATCTTGTGGAATGCGTTTTTCGGCAATGTCCAGTTTTGCCATAATTTTTATGCGTGATGCCAAGCGTGGAGCAAGGGCAGGTTGAGGTTCTAAAATAGTGCGTAATACGCCATCAATTCTAAAGCGTACCACCAAACGATTTTCATAGGGTTCAACATGGATATCTGAGGCATTTTCTTTAACGGCTTCGGTGAGTAATGCGTTGATTAATTTAATGATGGGGGCTTCGTCATTTTCTGCCAATAAGTCTTGAGTTTCGGGTAACTCAGCAGCCAGTTGAAACAAATCTTGTTGTTCATCAATGGCTTCCATGGCTTGTACTGTGCGGTTGGACTTTTGTTCAAATTCAATGTGTAAAAAGTGGTCAAATTCATCGTCAGAGACAATTTTCCATTGGAATGGTTGATTGGTGAAGCGCCTGATTTCCATGAGAGTGTTGCTTTCAATGGTGGAAGTACAGGCTAATATCTGACAAGCGGAGTTTTTGTCAATAATGAAAACACTGCCTTTGCTTTTAGCGAAAGTGTAAGGTAGTTGAGGTATCAGGTTGTTTGGCTGTGTCATTATTGCGGTAAAATATAGTTTAATTCGTTGATGTCAGGTAATACTGGAATCAGGTGGTCAGGCAACATGGTTTTTTTGGGGTTTTTATTTTGCTGTATTTTTTTAATGAAATGATATTTGCCATGACTGATGTGGTCACTCAATAGTTTGTCTCTAATGATGGTGGGATGAATAAAAACCATTAGATTTCGTTTAACATGTTGAGTTTTTTGTGAACGAAAAAAATGACCAATGAGGGGCAAATCACCCAGCAATGGAATTTTTTGAGTCACATCTTGAAAATTGTCATCCAATAATCCACCAAGGACAATGGTGTTGCCATCTTCAATCATGATGGTGGTTTTTAAAAAACGTTTGTTGGTGACAATGTCAACGGTGCCACTCGCTGTTGGGTCAAGGCTGGAAACTTCCTGTTCAATTTCTAATTTAATGGAATTGCCCTCATTAATTTGTGGCTTAACCTTTAGTGTCAGACCAATATTCTCACGTTTGATGGTTTGAAAGGGATTGGTGGCAGAGCTACCTGAATTATTTGAGGTAAATTGACCTGTTACAAAAGGCACATTTTTACCAACATTGATGACCGCTTCGGTATTATCCAACGTAAGAATAGAGGGCGTGGCAAGAATGTTGGTGCCAGCATCACCTGACAATGCGGTGAGTAAAAAACCATATTTAAAGCCTGAGGTGATAGCGCCAATACCCAAGCTCAAACCTTCTCCGACAGTTGGATTATCACTGGCAACCTGTAAAATGCTGGTGCCAGAACTGCTACCAAAATTAGTGCCGCCGACAAAACCATTAGAACCTGGTGTGCCGTCAAATGCCCATTGTATGCCCAGTTGTTTGGACTGATCGTCATTAACTTCTGCGATGATTGCTTCGACCAAAACTTGGGCTCTTCGAATATCCAGTTTTTGTACAATGGCTTCAAGTGAGTGGAGTTGGTCGGGAGCTGTGGTAATGATTAATGAATTGGTTTTTTCATCTGCCTGAATCGAGCTGGAAAAAGATTTTTTTGACTTTGTCTTATTGGCTATTTTACTTGTTTTAGCAATGTCTTGTAGTATTTTTGCCAGGTCAGTCGCTTTGGCATAACGTAAATAAATGACCTTGGTGTTACCTGTATCCTTAGAGGGTAGATCAAGATGAGAAATGATGGCTCTAAGTTTTAAACGCTTCGAGGTATTTCCCGTCAACAAAATGCTATTGGTACGTTCATCTGAAATAAAACTGGGTTTATGAGGTGAGTTTTTGTTGCTTGTTTTAAACAATGAAGTCAGTATTCGAGCAACTTCGGTTGCAGAAGCATGGTATAAACGGATGATTTCAACATCCTGTTGAGTGGGACGGTCAATACTTTTGATTATTTTTCCTAATCGTTTTACATTACTGGTTCGATCCGTATGGATAATGATGTTACTGCTTGGGTGTGCGGCTAAATGTCCTGTTGGAGGTGTTAATGGGCGCAATACAGGAATTAATTGGGCGGCAGAGACATGTTCTAAATGAATTACTTTGGTGACCTGGTCATCCCAGTGTTCATCAGAAAACTGTGAGACATAAGGCAAACCTTGTGTTTTGGTTTTGTTGCTGGGTATGATTTTGATTGTTTTACCAGAGGGTATTGCGCTAAAACCATGGACTTGTAAGATAGATAAAAAGGTTTCATAGATCTCTTTCTTAGTCATTGCTTTAGCAGAAATAACGGTGACTTTACCTTTAACTCTGTTGTCAATAATAAAGTTTTTACCCGTCATTTCAGAGACAGTGCCAATCAATGCTTTAATATCAACATTTTTCAAATTGAGAATCATTGTGCTTTCATTGGCTTGTCCTAGGTTGCTTAATAAAATAAGCATCATAAAAATGATAACGTTGAAACAATTTGGTTTTAATTTTTTACAACATAACACGTTGGTTTATTCCTTAAATTTAAATCAGTTGCCTTAATTTGAGTATAAGGTATTTTATGTTGTAAATGTGTTTAGAAATCACATTTATAAGATTAACAGGAAATTTTTTATAAATATGTTTGATTACAATCCTCTTTTTGACAAGATTGAACAATCTTGTTTGCGTCCTTGGCTTAAAACATTGCCATCTCAAATTGATGATTTCATGAGTCACATCAGGCATGGTGATTTTGAAAAATGGACAACAACATTAAACTCATTACCCAATATTCCAAATATTGAAATTAATTTAAAGTCAGATTCAATTAAATTAAGTTCCAATACAATATTTTCCGCAACAGAACAAACTCAATTAGAGCAACAGTTACGTCAGTTTGAACCCTGGCGAAAAGGGCCGTTTGATTTGTTTGGCCTGCCTATTGATACCGAATGGCGCTCTGACTGGAAATGGAATCGTTTACAACAGGCCATTCAACCGTTGACGGATAAAAAAATCTTGGATGTGGGGTGTGGTAATGG
>JABHHM010000513.1 GCA_018671575.1 Methylococcales bacterium
ATATCCAAATTACGCAGGATTTTTGTTCGCCTTTGAGGCGCAAAAGTAGGCGTATAGTCGAACTATACAATTATTTTTGCAACAAGAAAGGCGGACAAAAATACAAGCAAGTTGGATGTTTATTTATTGCGCATCCCCTAAGCACAGTCGCCATAAACACGAATGGTGCTCATCCGTGATTCTCAAATATTTTGTTACTTTGCCCCAAAAGCAAAGTATTCTAATTTTAAATACATAGGGAGAAAATTCATCATGACAGTTTTAGTCTGCGGTTCTTTTGCTTACGACAATATCATGGTTTTTAATGATCGATTTAAAAACCACATTTTACCCGATAAAGTACACATGTTAAATGTTTCATTTCTAGTCCCCGAATTAAGAAGAGAATTTGGCGGCTGCGCAGGTAACATTGCTTATAACTTAAATTTATTAGGCGGTGACGTTAAACCCGTGGGGACAATCGGTGAAGACTTTACACCTTATGCCAAATGGATGGATCAATGTGGCGTGAGTCGTGAACTGTTAAAAACCATCGATAACACATTCACGGCTCAAGCTTATATCACCACTGACCTCGACGACAATCAGATCACCGCATTTCATCCTGGTGCAATGAATGAGGCACACACCAATCCAATCACAGCCACTGACAATGTACAAATGGGTATTATTTCACCTGATGGCCGTCAAGGCATGATTGACCACTCAACCCAGTTTGCCGAAGCAAATATCCCCTTTATTTTTGACCCAGGCCAAGGCATGCCGATGTTTGATGGTGATGACTTACTTAAATTCATCGATCAGGCAACTTGGTTAACATTGAATGATTATGAATCTCAACTCATGCAGGAAAAAACAGGCTTAACTTTGGAAAAAATTGCAGAAAGAGTTGAAGCAGTCATTGTAACACTGGGTGGCGAAGGGTCTAAGATTTATACTGCTAGTAAAGTCATTGAAATTGAAGTGGCCAAAGCCAGAAAAATTAATGACCCTACAGGTTGTGGCGACGCTTATCGCGGTGGCTTAATGTACGGCATGACAAACAAGTTGGACTGGGAAACCAGTGGGCGAATTGCAGCTTTATTAGGCTCAATGAAAATCGAACATCATGGCACTCAAAATCATAAAATAACACTTGATGAATTTAAGGATTATTTTAAAGAAGTGTATGGATATAGTTTTTCGTAAACGAGACATTGATTCCCACAACAAAATGTGGGAATCAAAATAACATCATCTTAGGTAACGCGCAATATGGGTAGTTTATTTGTTGCGCGTTACCTTAAAGCTTCAATAAGCCATTAAGTGTTGCACTTGGACGCATCGCACAGGTTAATTTAGCTTGGTCGAAAAAGTAATAAGCCCCAGTATCAACCACCTGCCCTTGAGCTGAGTTTAACTCATCAATAATTTTACCTTCATTCTCAGCAAGTCCTTGAGCCAATTTAGCAAATGATGATTGCATATCAACATCATCCACTTGCTCTACCAATGCTTGCGCCCAATACATTGCCAAATAATAATGGCTACCTCGATTATCCAGTTCATTCACTTTACGTGATGGCGATTTATTGCTTTCCAGAAATTTTGCAGTTGCAACGTCTAAAGTTTCAGCTAAAATTTTGGCTTTTGCATTGTCATTCGTCACGCTAAAATGCTCCAATGATGCCGCTAACGCTAAAAACTCACCTAACGAATCCCATCTCAAATGCCCTTCTTTTTGGAATTGTTGAACATGCTTGGGGGCAGATCCGCCAGCCCCTGTTTCGAATAATCCTCCACCATTCATCAAAGGAACAATAGATAACATTTTTGCACTGGTACCTAATTCCAAAATAGGGAAAAGATCGGTGAGATAATCTCGTAAAACATTGCCTGTCACGGAAATAGTATCCTGACCATCTTTAATTCTTTCTAAAGAAAAACGAATCGCTTCAACAGGTGATTTAATTTGAATATCCAAACCTGAAGTATCATGATCTTGTAAATATCGATTCACTTTTTCAATCAAATTGGCATCATGAGCACGCTTAGAGTCAAGCCAAAAAATAGCAGGGGTTGTGGTTATTTTTGCGCGATTAACTGCCAGCTTAACCCAATCCTGAATGGGTGCATCTTTTACCTGACACATTCTCCATATATCGCCTGATTCGACGGAGTGCTCAATCAAAACATCACCTTTAGCATCTATTACACGAACAACACCATCAACTTTAATTTCAAAGGTTTTATCGTGAGAACCGTACTCTTCCGCTTTTTGCGCCATCAAGCCAACATTTGGCACACTCCCCATGGTGGTTGGATCAAATGCCCCATGTTTTTTACAAAACTCAATGGTTTCATGATAAATCCCCGCATAACAATTGTCTGGAATAATGTATTTGGTATCATGCAATTGACCATCAGGCCCCCACATTTGTCCTGAAGAACGAATAGCGGCAGGCATAGATGCATCAATAATGATATCACTGGGCACATGCAAATTTGTAATACCTTTATCTGAATCTACCATAGCCATTTCAGGTCGTAATTGATAACAAGCCTGAATATCGGCTTCAATCTCTGCTCGCTTATCATCATCCAAAGATTTGATTTTTGCTTCCAGATCTCCCATGCCATTATTCGGATCAATACCTAATTTTGCAAATATTGAAGCATGTTTATCAAAAACATCTTGAAAAAAAACACCAACAGCATGACCAAAAATAATAGGATCGGATACTTTCATCATGGTGGCTTTAAGGTGTAACGACATGAGAATATTTTTATTTTTAGCATCATCAATTTCTTTAGACAGAAAACTTCTCAATGCTTTTTTACTCATCACAGAAGCATCAATAATTTCATCTTTTTGCACATTAACAGTTTCTTTAAATATGCTGACATTACCTTGCGAATCTTTAAATTCAATTTTCACATCACCCGCATTTTTAATAACCACCGATTTTTCACTTGAAAAAAAGTCCCCTGAATCCATGTGGGCTACATGTGATTTTGAATCGGCACTCCATTTTCCCATGGAATGTGGATTATTTCGTGCATATTGTTTAACTGAACCTGGTGCTCGTCGATCAGAATTGCCTTCTCTTAATACTGGATTAACCGCACTGCCTTTGACCTTGTCATATTGACTCTTGATGGCTTTTTCTTCATCTGTTTTAGCGTCTTCAGGATAATTAGGCAACGCATAACCTTGTTCCTGCAATTCTTTTATTGCCGCTTGCAATTGTGGTATTGATGCACTGATATTAGGCAATTTAATGATATTAGCTTCAACTGTTTTTGCCAAATAGCCTAATTCAGCAAGATCATCTAAAATTCGCTGATCATCGGTTAAATAATCTGGAAAATTCGCAATAATTCGACCAGCCAGTGAAATATCCCGCGTTTCCACCTCGACATTTGCAGCCGTAGTAAATACCTTAATAATTGGTAATAAAGAAGCCGTTGCCAAAGCAGGAGCTTCGTCGGTAATGGTGTAAACTATTTTCGGGGATTTTTTCGACATATTGTATCCTTAGGAATTTATTTTAGGATGATCTTACACGTTATCAGTGAAACTCTACTATACTATTTTTTTATGGAAAATAAAGAAACAAATAGCGAAGAAACACCTCAAAACAGCACTGGAAAACTATGGAATCGTAACTTTACTTTAATCTGGCAAGGCCAGTTTATTAGTTTATTAGGGTCTCAGGCTTTTTTAATTTCACTGATGTTCTGGATTAAAGATGCAACCCAGTCTGCCACTGTTTTAGGATTGGTTATGATGGCTGCCAGCATTCCCACCGTCATCATCAGCACGGTTGGCGGAGCATTGGCAGATAGGTTTGACCGAAAAAAAATTATTGTTTTAATGGATATGATCGCAGGTGTCGCGGTCTTGTCTTTAGCGGCCATGATGTATTTCATGGGAGAACACACCAATTTAGTGATTGCTTACATCACATTTACTGCCATGGTACTTGGTATTACAGGTGGCATTTTTAGGCCCACTATTTTAGCTGCCTTACCCGATTTAGTCCCCAAAGACAAACTAAACAGTGCCAATGCCATTTCTCAAGCAACCATTCAATTTGCAACGTTACTGGGTAGTGGTGTTGGTGGCGTATTGTACCGAGTATTAGGCGCCCCCTTACTGCTATTCATTGACGGCATTACCTATTTAATTTCCGCATTAAGTGAATCTTTCATCACATTACCCAAGAAATCCAAGACGGAGGAAGAAAAAGAAGACGAACCTGTGGGAAAAGTTTGTGGAAAACTATGTCGAACGGTTGGCACTTTTATTGCTGATACCAAAGAAGGGTTTTTATATTTGATCAAAAGAACAGGCATGAAAGAGTTTTTTTATGTCGCAGGATCAATTAACTTTTTTGTCATTCCATGCACCGTTTTATTGCCATTTTATGTAGAAGATTACCTCCATCAACCACCTGACTGGTTTGGTTTTATTACCGCAGCATTAGGCGTTGGGTCAATGTTTGGATTTGCCATTGCAGGGGTATTCAAATTTACTGGCAAGGCTAGATTGGTAACTATTTCAATTGCTTTTATCGGCATGTCGGTCATGTTAGCTTGCTTAGGGCTGGTTCACAATCCTTATCACGCATTATTGGTGATGGCAATCACTGGCATGTGCAATGGTTTTCTCAATGTCAACATGCTAACCATTATTCAAGCCAACACAGATGATCACATGCGAGGCCGTGTTTTTGGCATATTAACCACCATTACTGGCAGTATTGTTCCTGTTGGTATGGGTTTAACAGGCATTATATTTGACCTGGTCAACAACTCAATCCCAACCATATACATTGGAACAGGTGTTATTTTATTGGTAATTGCAGGTATTATTTCCCTCAGTAAGAATTACCGTGCATTACTGACATCGATTTAGTTCAAATTTGTAGAAGATCGTAACCTACCACACATTTTATTAACAATACTGTCTCTGGGCAAAAAAGATACAACGGGCTCTTTCCTTCGACCCAATTGCTGATAAAGATTTTTTAAACCCTTGTGAGCAGGAGAAATATCTAACCCTTGCTCTAGTGCCACAACTGTCTGTCGTCGATGACCAATCTTCATTTCAGCATAAGCCAAATTGTAAAAAACTTCTTCATCATAATCTTCCTTGTGCGCCACATTTCTACACAGCGTCAAACCTGATCGATCCCCCACACAAACCTGTGCCACTCCTACAGCAGACAAATAGCGACTTTTAAAAGCACTGGCTTTGCCTTTACGTGTCGCTAAAAGAAAATATTTCAAAGCATCTTTGTAATTTTTCTTTTCAAATAAATCCTGTCCTTTAATATAATCAATATCAAGTTTTGATTTACCAAACGAAAGCATACTTGTCATAACTTATCCTCATTCCAATAAAATTGCTGTGTCATATTTTTTTAATCGATAAAACATCCTAACAAAGGATTTTTTTAGATGAAATAGACTTCGGATCAATGGAATAATACAGTAGATAAATGGATCAACTATTTATTTAGGACTATTCTACAAGATAACGCTATAATCTCAGGCAACTCAAACAAACTGAAACTCAATGAAAATCACAACCATTATATTACTACTCCTATCAACATTAATTTCCCATCAAAGTATCGCTGGAAAAAAAATACGAATGAAAATGGCCAGCGCCTACCCTGCCTCATTACCCATACTGGGCACAGGTGGAAAATATTTAACTCAACAACTAAAAATTGTGTCCAATGGAAAAATAAAAATAAAATTTTTTGGACCAAACAAGCTAGTCCCTCCACTTGAAATATTTGAAGCCGTTGGTACAGGAGGCATTGATGCAGGTTGGAGTGCTTCTGGCATGTGGATTGGAAAAATGC
Source organism: Methylococcales bacterium (assembly GCA_018671575.1). GTDB lineage: Bacteria > Pseudomonadota > Gammaproteobacteria > JABHGC01 > JABHGC01 > JABHHM01. Next base: position 5,859 of record JABHHM010000513.1, read on the forward strand.
CTGCAGCAACACTGTTTTCAGCCATTCCATTCGGACCAGATATCTCAGAATACTTAGGTTGGATTTACCAAGGAGGCGGACTGAAATTATGGAGAGAACTTTATAGTCGTCATCAAGTTGTCCCCATCCCATGTACCATTTTACCTCCCGAAGCATCAGGCTGGTTTAAAAAACCGATTAATTCCATTGATGATTTCAAAGGAATGAAAATTCGGTTTTACGGCATCGGCGGCAAAGTCATGCAAAAACTAGGTGCATCAGTACAATTATTAGCAGGTGGAGACATCTACCCAGCACTTGACCGTGGCGTATTGGATGCAACTGAATTTTCCATGCCCTCTCTGGATGAAAAACTGGGATTTCACCAAGTTGCTAAACATTATTATTTCCCTGGATGGCATCAGCAAACATCCATTATTGAATTAATTATTAATAAGAAAAAATGGCAATCTTTGAATAAAAATCAGCAACAAACCATTGAGTCTGTTTGTAAAGATGTCATGATTCGCACCATGACAGAAGGAGAATCCATGCAAAGTGCCTCAATTGACCGACTAAAAAATAAAGGTGTCATCATTCATCAATGGTCTAATGAAATTTTACAAAGACTTTATAAAGAAACTCAGGTTGTTCTAAAAGAAGAAGCCCAAAATGACCCTTTTTTTGCCAAAGTTTTAAAATCATTTAATGACTATCGAAAACAATTTAAAAAATGGCGAGATTTATCACAAATAAATCTCAGTATAGAAAAATAGTTCAGTGAATAATAAAAACAATTATTTGAGCTGTGACTGGGGTGTTGGCTGGGCCAATAAAATTGACTTCTGGACTCGTCGTTACGTTCAAAATTATCATCGTTACCAGTTTCAAACCATCCCATTGCCCAGAAGTGGACCCGCAATTATTGCATCCAATCATATCTCTGGTATTGATTCGATGTTATTAGTCAGCGCTTGCGAACGCCCATTACGCTTCTTAATTGCCAAAGAATATTACCATAACATTTGTTTTAACTGGTTGTGCAAAGTCACTCACAGTATTCCTGTTGATCGAGCCAAAAAGCCAGAAAACAGCTTAAGACATGCCTATCGCGCATTGCAACAAGGAGAGGTTGTCGTGGTATTTCCTGATGCAGGATTTCACATAGATTCTGACCCGCCTAAGAAAATAAAAGGGGGTGCAAGCTGGTTATCGAAACAGACCAACACCCCTATTTTCCCTGTTAGGATTGAAGGCATCAAAGCTGAAAAAAAAATAGTCAGCCCTGTTTTTATTCGAAGTCATGCTAAATTAATTGCATTTGAACCACTCATTCCCGATGATTTTGAAACAAAACATGAAATAACAGAAAAATTACAGAATATTTTACGTGGAAAGAACAGAAATTATTAATTATTCAAAGAAGCGAAAAAATAAAGTTTTTAGGTAACACGCAACAAATAATCTCCCCCATATTATACAAAAACTTTGTTTGTCTTTTTTGTTGCGAGTTGCCTTAATAATAGATATTTTAACCATGTGCTTCATGGTTAAAAAATTAGCTCAATCACCCAGTATTTTAAGATTTTTCCATCAGGCGTTATACTCTAAATATCGATCAATAACTTTCAGAAATTTAGCAACATCAATAGGCTTGGTGATGTAATCTTTAAACCCAGCCTTTAAGCCTTTACCAATATCAAAAGCCATTGCGTTGGCAGAAATAGCCAAAACGGGAATATTTTTTGTTGCTTGGCTCTGACTCAAAACACCCAATGCTTCATACCCATCCATGCCAGGCAAATTAATATCCATTAAAATCAGCTCAGGAAGAAGAGATGTTGCCAGATCAATTCCTAAACGAGCATCGGGTGCAGAAACCAATTTAATATTGGATCGTTTTTTTAGAATGGTTTTAACCAAACTTAAATTTGCAGGATTATCCTCAACATACAATAAGGTATATTGCCCATGAACAGATGTTTCGTCACACTCTATCAATTGATCAGAATCATTATTCAGCGGGACTAGTTTTGACTCAAGTAAAGTGACCCAAAAAGTTGAACCTATCCCCTGCTTACTTTCAACCGTCAATTCACCATGCATCATTTCGATTAATTTTCTAGAAATACTTAAACCAATCCCCGTACCTTCAACACTAGAATTACTTTCCAGTCGATTAAATGGTTTAAAAATAATAATTTGCTCTTCTTCACTCAAACCTGCCCCAGTATCTTGAATACCTATTCTAACTTTGCCATCAACTTGGCCAATAAAAACACTAATTATTCCATGAGAAGAGTTATATTTAACGGCATTTGACAACAAATTTAGAATCACTTGCTTAAGGCGAGTATAATCAGCCATCACGCCTAATTCTGAATTATTTGTTTCAATTGTTGATAAAGAAATACCATTTTCTTTCATCAAGGGTTTAATCAATGCCAAACAATCGTCAACAATAAGCTTAAGACTGACTGATTCAATAGATACGGTTACTTTACCTGACTCAATCCGAGCCAAATCAAGTACCTCATTAATCAAATCCAATAAATGATAGCCACCCTTGAGTATTTCATTGACAGAATCATTATTATCTTCAGACAACGTTTGCTCTGGGTCACACTGTAATAATTGTGCAAAACCCAATATTGCATTCATCGGGGTTCGTAACTCATGACTCATTCGAGATAGAAACTCAGATTTAGCATCACTTGCCTGTTCAGCCATATCTCTTGCATCAATCAAAGCCTTTTCATCGGCTAATTGTTTGCTGATATCTCGAAAAATTAATACAGCTCCTTGAAGACGGTTTTCACTCAATATAGGGCTACGCAGAAATGAAACCCGCAGTAGATGGCCATCCTTACAAACAAAAGACCCATTATCGATTTGTTGTTCTGTATTTAAATTATTTGATAGTTCATCATTTAAAACTATTTGAGAAATATCACTACCAACTAAATCTTCACGACTCCAACCCAGTAAGCTTTCTGCGGCAAGATTCATGTCAACAACCTCGCCTGTTTCTGACAACCAGAACAATCCATTACCGATACATTTTAATACCAGCTTCAGACGATCTCGCTCTAATGACAAAGCTGATTCAGAATTTTGTTTCAGTTGTTCATACAATTGACTCATTTCACGAGATGATATTTCAATGGATCGTTCGTCCTCGTCAGCTTGTGTATAAGCTGTATCGATATAAGCCAATAGCTTTTCCCAACGCTCATCCTGATAATCTCCAGGAGACTCCAGCCCAGCTCTTCTTAATTGTCGTTTCAATAACTTGTGCATATAAGTCAACTCACAATAAGTAGGTGACCATAATTATATTAACATTTTTACTCAATATTTTCCGCCCTTTGGCACTACTACTCTGACCGAATAGACCTCTATGCAATCAGAGCAGTAACACCAAAGGTCAA
>JABHHM010000514.1 GCA_018671575.1 Methylococcales bacterium
AACCTGAGTTCTCGGACAGCCTCCTAGTTACTCGGTGAAATTTCAGTGGTTGTCGAGTATTATCATCATTATTTGGTTTTGCAGGTTCAGGATTCGGATATTGGTATGTCATTAGAAAAAATCACAGATATTTTTAAGCCTTTTACTCAAATTGATGATTCTGAAACAAGAATAAATGGGGGGACAGGGCTTGGTCTTGCTGTTTGTGATTCATTTGCAAAATTATTGCATGGGGATATAACGGTCAGAAGTGAAATTGGAAAGGGGGCGGTTTTTAGTTTGAAATTACCCGTTAAAAGCGAGGGTTATACTTGAATTGTCCCATGGGTTATTTATTATGGAAATAATTTGCCAAGATGAGGAATCATTGGCAGATTTTGCCAGACAAATCAGCAAAAAAATTTTACCAGGATCAATTGTATTTTTACAAGGTGATTTGGGGGTTGGAAAAACCACTTTCGTCAGAAAATATTTACTGGCTTTGGGGTTTAAAGGGCATGTGAAAAGCCCAACCTATTCTATTGTAGAATCTTATCAGCTTTCTCAAATACAAGTTGCACATTTTGATTTATATCGATTGTCTGATGGTGAAGAGCTAGAATATATGGGGTTTCGAGAATATCTTGATGCTCAGTCAATTTGTTTCATTGAGTGGCCTGAAAAAGCCAGTGGTTTTTTACCTGAGGCTGATATGGTGATCAGCTTAGAATATCATCAGCAGGGAAGAATAATTAAGGTTGATGATGATAGCACTATTGACTATTCTGGTAACTCCTAAAAGAATTATGGTTAGTCTGAATCGTATTTTTATTTTATAGAATTGAAAGTAAGATATTCCCCTATCTTTCGGAAAAATATAGAAAAAATGCTATAATGTTTGTATCTGCCTATTAATTATTTGAATGTTAGTTATGCCATTTTCAAGATATTTTATATTCATTTGTTGTTTTATTCCCTCTTTGGTGCAGGCTGCTTCAGTTGATTTGAACCAGTTTAAAGTGTCAGATAATGGTGATTCAACTCGTGTCGTGATGAAGTTGTCTGGCGCTGTGAAATACAGTATTTTTACTCTGAAAAAGCCAGACCGATTGGTTGTAGATTTAAAAAATATCAATAAAAAAACTCATAAAATAACCTCGTCAGTCAAAAATCCTTTTATAAAGTTTGTTAGGAGTGGGGTTAGAAATCATCATGATTTTAGAATTGTATTCGATTTAAAGTCTAAGGTGAAACCTAAAAGTTTTGTATTAAAACCCAGCAAAAAAAATAACATGCATCGTCTGGTGATTGATTTAAGTTCGTATAAAAGTAAACGAGAAATAATTGCCAAAAAGAAAATTAAAAAACAGCCTAAGCTAAAGTCTTTAGTGATTGCAATAGATGCAGGTCATGGTGGCAAAGATATCGGTGCTCAAGGTTATAAAGGAACGTTAGAGAAAAAGGTTGTTTTTAAAATAGCCAAAAAATTGGAAGCCTTGATTAAAAAACAACGTGGCATGAAAGCAGTAATGATTCGTAATGGGGATTATTTCTTAAAATTAAAACAAAGAATTGCCAAAGCCAGAAAATATAAAGCTGATTTATTCATTTCAATTCATGCAGATGCTTTTAGGAATCCACAGGCTAAAGGCGCATCGGTTTATGTTCTTTCCAGAAATTCTGCAAGTAGTGTGGCCGCTAGATGGCTGGCTGACAGAGAAAATGCATCTGATTTGATTGGTGGTGTTTCATTGGGTGATAAAGACAATGTATTGGCTTCCGTGTTGATGGATATGTCTCAAACCGCCACGATTGAAGCAAGCTTGAAATTAGGTAATGAGGTTTTGAGTGGACTTAAAAATATCAGCCGAATACACAAGAGGCAAGTACAAAAAGCAGGCTTTGTTGTATTGAAATCACCCGATATTCCTTCAATTCTGGTAGAAACTGCGTTTATTTCAAACCCTGGCGAAGAAAGAAACCTCAATAATGGAACCCACCAATGGCGACTTGCTCAAGCAATGATGAAAGGAATTGCTCGATATTTCAACGAAAATCCAATTCCTGGAACTTATTATGCAGCCAAGCAGCTTGAAATTGTGGTCAGTGATAAATTGCCTACAATTGCTAGATCGTTGCCTAAAAACATGAGTTTTAATGAAGAATTGGTCGGTAATTGATTGTGCTCGTCTCTAAGGGATGATTCCAAATTAACCTTAACTCGCTTTGCCCACAGGCATCGTTACTCAAACAGTTGCATAGCTCGACTATGTGCCTGTTTTCGTGCCTTGCCTGTGAATAAAATATCTTTGCAAATTGTAAAGGTTCTTTTTGAATCGTCCTTAGGCAACTCGCAATAAATAAACCACCCATCTTACTGGCCTTTTTGTCCGTCTCCTTTACCACAAAAACAGTTGAGTAGAATAACTACACGCCT
>JABHHM010000150.1 GCA_018671575.1 Methylococcales bacterium
GAAGAAATGGAGAAAAAGAGAGGTGACCTGAATAGTTACATTTATTCTACAAAACGCCTGACCTTAATAAATCATGCATATTAAATGCACCCACCACTGTATTTTCTTTATTGATAACCATCAGACCATTTATTTTTTTCTTTTCCATGATTTGTAATGCTTCGGCAGCCAACATATCATCTCTTGCAGTCAAACACTGAGTCTTCATCACATCTTCAATAATCGTACTGTGGCAATCGATTTCCTGATCCAATGCACGCCTTAAATCACCGTCGGTAAAAATACCCAATAATTTAAAATCATCATCAATGATAGCTGTCATTCCCAAACCTTTCTGACTCATTTCCAACAAAGCTTCTTTCATTAACGCATTTTTTTTAACTGTTGGAATTAACTCTCCCGTATGCATTATATCTTTGACATGTAACAGCAGTCTTTTACCCAGACTTCCACCAGGATGTGATCTCGCAAAATCATTTTCGGTAAAACCTTTTGCTTCCAGAATAGCGACGGCCAAAGCATCACCCATCACCAATGCCGCTGTGGTACTGGATGTAGGCGCCAAACCCAGAGGACAAGCTTCTTCTTCAACACCCACATGTAAATTAACTGACGCTTCTTTTGATAAAGTTGACTGTGGATTACCTGTCATGGAAATTAATGGCACCCCCAAACGAGTAATAATTGGAACTATGGTGACAATTTCAGCCGTTTCACCTGAATTTGAAAGTGCAATAACAACATCTTTGTCAGTAATCATACCCAAATCACCATGGCTCGCTTCTCCAGGATGAACAAAAAATGCAGGTGTTCCTGTACTGGCTAAGGTTGCTGCAATTTTACCACCTATATGACCCGATTTACCCATTCCAATGACGACTACTCGACCTGCACAATTCATCATAAAGTGGCAAGCTTTAACAAAATCTTGATTAATTTCTTCGACTAATCTGCCAATTTCAACCATTTCCTTGTTGATGACAGCCTTACCTAACTTTATTAAATTATTATTATCGGTATTCATTATTTTGTCCTGAGAAATTGGTTTTATTCTTTAAATTTATGTTTAAACACCCGTCGTCTGAAAATAGATTAACGCTTGATAAGTCCCATAAGCTAATAATAGCAAAGCCCCCTCAAATCGATTGACTATACCGTTATTTTTAGTTCCATAACACATTGCCCACAATACAAACGTCAAAATCAACATAATAGGAAAATCACGTTGTAACACCAACTCTGAAAAAACACCTGGATCAATAATGCCAGGCATACTCAGCACTGCCAGCATATTATATAGATTGGAACCAATAATATTACCAATTGCTAAGTCGTGTTCATTTTTCATCACACTCATCACTGAAGCTGCCAACTCTGGTAGACTTGTGCCTAAAGCAATAATGGTTAAACCAATCACTAGGTCACTGACCCCAAAATCTTTAGCCAAAGCAACCGCTCCCCAAACAATTAGCTTTGAACTAATAATAAGTATACACAATCCTAGCAAAAACCAAATAAAAGCTGCCAACATTGACATGGATTCGGGCAATTCTGTTTCAAATTCACTTTGAATTGTATCATCCCCCTCAGACTGCCGATCAACTCTGACCATCCAAAGCATTAACAAAATAATACAGGAAAACAAAATTATTCCATCAAAACGAGACAAACTACCGTCAAGCAACAACAACAGTGTTAGCAAACAGGCGGCAACTAAAATTGGAAACTCACGAAATAGGATTTTTGAGTGAATTGAAATAGGCGCAATCAATGCGGTCAAACCAATAATGAGCGCAATGTTGGTAATATTTGAACCAATCGCATTACCAATCGCTAAATTAGAATTGCCTTGAAAAGCAGCGGTGGCAGACACCAACATTTCAGGTAATGATGTTCCGAAACCAACAATGGTTAAGCCAATCAGTAACGGAGAAACACCGAAGTTTTTAGCTAACGATGAAGCGCCCACCACAAAACGGTCTGCCCCCCAGACTAACAAGGCAATTCCAACAACAATAGCAGCAATATATTCAACCATTAGAATGGGATATCGTCATCAAAAGGCACATCACTGCTGGCAGCAGGTGCAGATTGAGTATAGTCAGAGGATGCTTGTCCACCTTGGTTTTGTCCGCCACCTTGGTATTGATTTGACTGTTGTGATCCCGCAGACTGATTATTGTATTGCGAAGAACCCGCAGGACGACTATCAAGCATCTGCATTTCGTTGGCAACAATTTCAGTTGTCCATCTATCTTGGCCATTTTTATCTTGCCATTTTCTGGTTTGTAAACGTCCTTCTATAAAAGCCTTACTGCCTTTTTTAAGATATTCACCTGCAATTTCTGCCAATTTATTGAAAAATACAACCCGATGCCACTCAGTCCTTTCAACAGGTTCATTGGTTTGTTTGTCTCTCCAGGAGTCACTGGTTGCCAAGGTAATCGATGTAATGGCATTACCATTTTGCATATATCGTACTTCAGGATCTCCACCCAGATTACCGATTAAAATTACTTTATTTATACCTCGAGCCATATTTTTCACCTCATTATTTATTGCATTTTCTTAATTTTCAGACCAACGATTCGTAACATAATGTCCTTTGGACAAATTATTAATATTTTATTGCGCTATTTCCGCTAATGCATCGTAGTCTAATTCTTTTTTATTCACTTTTAAATAGGCAACGCCATCCTCTGCAACAAGCACGACCTCCTTAACACCGTGAATGCTCATCAAATCATCCATCATTGATTCTGTTTTATTTTTATCCAACGGCCCCACCATCACAACATGACTACTATAGTTACCTGGTGGCGACATACCAAAAGCAACCATGAACCAAATTAAGGCACAACCCGCGCAAAAAATAAAAATGGATTCATAACCATACTGTCCATATAACCATCCCCCCAAACTACCGCCTAAAAAAGCCCCTAGAAATTGTGAGGTAGAATAAACCCCCATGGCAGTTCCTTTGCTATCTGCTGGCGCTAGTTTAGAAATAATAGAGGGCAATGTGGCTTCCAATAAATTAAAGGCACTGAAAAAAATAATCATCGAGCAAAGCATTCCCCAAAACCATTGATAAGTCATCGCCAGACTGACTTGAGCAATACCAATAAAAGCAATCGCACCTAAAAAAACCAATTTCATTTTTTTGTGGCGTTCTGCAATGATAATGAACGGTACCATAATAATGACAGAGACCAATAACACCGCAAAATAAAACCAACCATGATGCTGTTCAGCAATGCCTGCACTATGATATAACACCAAAGGAATAACAACAAAGCCAGCGGTTAATATCAGATGCAAAAGAAAAACCCCCGCATCTAATCGAATCAAATCAGGATTAGTCAACACACCTTTAAATTGTGACACAACAGGCTGTGCATCTCGATGTTGTCGACTTTTAATGGGTTTAGGTAAAAACACAACCACCAACAAAATGGCTATTATCGAAAAAATAGCGGTTAACCAAAACATTCCCTGCACACCAACAGCAACTTTCAATAATGGACCGAAAACCATCGCCAACATAAAAGATAAACCAATACTCATTCCAATCATCGCCATCACCTTGGTGCGATGCTCTTCTCTGGTCAAATCAGCTGCCATTGCCATGACAACGGCTGCAATGGCCCCACTTCCCTGAATAGCCCGACCAATAATGATGCCCATGATCGAATCTGCCGTTGCAGCAACCACACTACCCACAATAAATAAGCTTAAGCCGATCAATAACAAAGGTTTTCGTCCAAATTTATCCGACAACAAACCAAAGGGTATTTGGAACAACGCCTGAGTTAAACCATAAATACTGATGGCCAGGCCAATTAAAAAAGGAGTAATATTATCCATTTTTTCTGCATACAATGAAAAAACGGGCAAAATCATGAACAAACCAAACATCCGTAACGCATAAATTGATGCCAATAACAGCGTTACACGCATTTCAGTTTTTGTCATTTTTTGGAATGATGAATGGTCAGATAAATTACGATGAGACACAATATTATTAATTTGCTTTCAAAATAAATAGATTGCACAATATACAATATTTATCATCATTTCTAAAATGTATTTTCTTCTTCCCTCTAAAAAAATAATATGAAAACA
>JABHHM010000516.1 GCA_018671575.1 Methylococcales bacterium
AAAAATCTGGAAAGTTTTAATATCACTCAATCCATTATTGAATCAGGCTATCGAACAGGCGTTAATCCTGCATTGGATGTACATTTGACCAAAGCCAGTGTTGCCAACGCAAAACAACAATTAGAGCAACAAAAAAATGCATTAAACCTGAAAAAAAGGCAACTTGAAGTCCTAATTGGACGATATCCATCAGGTACAATCATCATTGAACATCATTTACCCAAATTAAAAAACACACCTGATGCAGGCATTCCATCAACTATTTTATCGCAACGATATGACCTGATGGTTGCTCAACACCAATTGAAAGCAAAATTATTACAATGGAAAGTTACCCATAAAAACTTATTACCACAATTTAATCTCACAGGCTCAACAGGTTTTAGCTCCGCACAACTTTTAAAATTACTCGACCCGGATGAATTATTATGGAGCTTAACCACCCAAGTATTACAGCCCATATTTGATAGCGGTATTTCCAAAGCACAACGTGACATTGAACAAGCACAATACGAACAAGCCGTCCACCAATATGCCCATACCGTTCTTGTCGCTTTTCAAGAAGTTGAATCCGCACTGACAACAGAACAGAGTCTACGTCAACAAATTGACTCCCTCATTGAAGCAGAAAATGAATCAAAAAAAGCCGAACAACTGGCAATGGAAAACTATCGAAGCGGATTAACTGACATTATTACCTTGCTAGAATCACAACGCCGACGATTCAGCTCTCAACAAGCGGTGGTTAATTTGCATAATGAGCAATTACAGAACCGATTGAAACTTTATTTGGCATTGGGGGCAGCTGTGGATAATTCAATCAATGCCACCAATAACTGACTGATTAGACACTATGGAACACATCGATAGAATATTTAAATTACACAACCTATTGCTTAATGCTCATCAACCTATTTCACGTATAATATTGGAAGAAAAACTCGAATGTTCTACCAGTTCAGTACGTCGAACCATTGATTTTTTACGTGATAAATTAGGTGCTCCTATAGACTATGATAGAGATCGCAATGGTTATCAGTACCACCCTGAACAAAAGTCTATTTATGAACTGCCAGGACTTTGGCTAAATGAAAGTGAAATACATGCTTTACTGACGATTCAACAAATGCTCAATAACTTTCATCCAGATTTATTACTGGATGAAATCAAACCCTTTGAAAAGCGCATCAAAGAGATTCTGCAACGCACAACGGGTACTCATTGTGAAGATGAAGTAACACAAACTATTCACCTTATGACACAAGGCATACGACAAAAACAATACATTAGTTTTCAACCAATTGCAGATGCTTGTCTAAAAAAACAACAACTAAAAGTCAACTATCATGCTCGCTACAACGATCTATTTTGCTCCAGAATACTGTCCCCACAAAAAATGGTGTACTATAAAAATAATTGGTATTTGGTGGCATGGTGTCATAACAAAGATGCCATAAGGATATTTTCATTGGATAAATTAACCGATGTAATCCCACAAAATATCTCTGCACTGCAAAAAAGTTCAGAAGAAATTGATCTTCAACTATTTTCTTCTTTTGGAATCTTTGCAGGTCATGCCTGTGAAACAGCTATACTCCAGTTTAGTCCTAATATTGCTCGTTGGATTGCAGATGAAACATGGCATCCAAATCAAACTGGAGAATGGTTGAAAAATGGTAATTATCAACTCAAAATCCCCTATAACAATTCTATTGAACTACTCGCAGAAATTCTTAAATATGCAGATGATATAACAGTCATTGCACCTAAATCATTACAACAAGCCGTTGTCGACAAATTATTAAAAACATTGAAAAATTATTCTAATAATAATTAGACCACTGTCAGGATCTGACACAGTAGAATGATAAAATATATTTTTATCTTATAAATAAGGTGGTTGTTATGGAAATATTTTTAACTTTTATATTCGGCATCATATGTCTCTCTGCAAGTATTTGGCTTATTTCAAAACTCCCCAAACCCATTATCATTTTTCTGGCAATAACATCTGGCATCGGGATTCTATTTTTATCTGGCATGTTAAGCGCAAATGATGATGACTGTGATTGTTGAGGTGAATCAGCATCAATTTAACATAGTCAAAATTTCATTCAATAAAAATGAGCGAAGCAGTGCAACCATTAACTGATTTAAAAGCCATCTTACATTCCAAACGAGCCAACATCTATTATCTGGAAATGTGTCGAGTGATGCAAAAAGATGGTCGGGTATTATATCTCACCGAAGCCAATGCTGAAAAACAATACTGGAATATTCCCATTGCCAATACCACCGTCATTTTACTTGGAACAGGCACTTCCATCACACAAGCGGCTGTCAGAATGTTAGCCAGTGCAGGAGTACTCATCGGTTTTTGTGGTGGTGGCGGAACGCCATTGTTTTCAGGCAATGCAATTGAATGGTTATCACCACAAAGTGAATATCGTCCTACTGAATATATTCAAGGCTGGATGTCATTCTGGTTTGATGAAAACAAACGATTGAGTGCCGCCAAGATATTTCAACAACACCGACTAAAATATATGCAACGTATCTGGGGTAAAGACAAAGAGTTGAATGCAGAAGGATTTACTACTGATGATCAGGACATTGGACAAGCCATCAATCAGTCCATCAAAACCATTGAACAATGTAATACAGTCACCGAATTATTGCTTAAAGAAGCCCAGCTCACCAAAAACCTTTATAAAATTGCCTCTAATCGCACCAAAATAAGTAACTTTACTCGCCAGCATGACAATACTGATGATGCTAACGTTTTTCTGAATCACGGAAATTATCTTGCCTATGGCCTAGCTGCGACTACCCTTTGGGTGTTGGGTATTCCTCATGGATTTGCCGTCATGCACGGCAAATCCAGACGAGGGGCATTGGTATTTGATGTGGCAGATTTAGTCAAAGATACACTCATACTACCGTGGGCATTTATTTGTGCCAAAGAAGGGGCGACTGAACAGCAATTTCGTCAACAATGTCTGCAAAACTTTACCCAGCACAAAGCACTTGATTTCATGTTTGATACCGTTAAAGAAATTAGTCAAATGGGCGATCAGCTATGATGGTCACGTTTGTGTCAGAATGTGAAAAAAAATCGCTGAATAAAACAAGGCGGGTGCTGGATGCTTTTGCCAATCGCATAGGAAGTCGAACTTGGCAGACGGTGATAACCAATGAGGGGTTGTTGGCGGTAAAGAAATTGTTGAAAAAAACGGCGAGTAAAAACACAGCAGTGGCTTGTCATTGGTTGCGGAGTCGTAGTCGGAGTGAGTTGGTTTGGATGGTGGGGAATCGGGAAAGGTTTAATGGGGAGGGTGTGGTGCCTGTGAATAGTACACAAAAAAATATAGTGAATACTCAATGGGAAAATGACTGGCAATATTTACCCATCATTAAAGCATTAACAGCACTTTCCGCATTATTCCATGACTGGGGGAAAGCATCGAAACTGTTTCAGGAAAAACTAAACCCAAAAAGTAAAAACAAATACAAAGGCGACCCATTAAGACATGAATGGATTTCTTGTGTGTTACTTCATGCTTTGGTTTATTCATCAGAAAATAAAGAGTCAGATGTTAATTGGTTAACTCAATTATCTGAAGGCAATATTAATGAGGTGACATTAAAAGAATTTGCTGAAAAAAAAGAATTAAAACCACTTTCAAAATTACCTGCCACAGCTTCTTTAATTGCATGGTTAATAATTTCACATCATAGAATTCCTAATTTTTCTACAAATATTAGTAAAACTAGAAGCAATTATTTAGGTGAAAGTGCATCTCATTATACTTCAATATTTCATCAAATTCGACAAAACTGGGGCTATAAAAACCATTACGACGAAAAGGAATACAAACAAAGAATTAATGACTGTTTTGATTTTCAAAATGGGTTGATTTCAGATTCAAAAAAATGGTTAAGACAGGTCAAACGCTGGGCAAAAAAATTACTAGATTGCCAGTCTTTAATTGAAAAATCATTAACTGACGGAACATGGCGATTAATTTTGCATCATTCACGGTTATGTTTAATGCTAGGTGATCATCATTATTCATCAAAAGAAGCTGATAAAAACTGGCAGAATGTTGTCGATTTATATGCTAATACGGACAGAGTAACAAAGCAATTCAAACAAAAATTAGACGAGCATTTAGTGGGAGTAGCAAAATATGCACTTAAAACCACACAATTATTGCCTGCTTTTGAAAACTCACCTCCTAAAGCAATGGACATTCAATCATTAAAAAAAGCAAGCCCCAAAAAATTCAAATGGCAAGATAAAGCTGTTGCACAAATAAAAAAATACAAAACTGATTCCAATAAAAAACGACAAGGTTTCTTTGCAGTGAATATGGCGAGTACAGGGTGTGGTAAAACCTATGCCAATGCAAAAGTGATGCAAGCATTATCAGATGATGGAGAAAGCTTGAGATATGTATTGGCATTGGGTTTGCGAATGTTAACTTTGCAAACAGGCGATGAATATCGTGATAGAATTGGTTTGAACAATGATGAATTAGCCATTTTAATTGGTTCAAAAGCAGTCATGGATTTACACAAACAAGCCATTAATACTGATGATGGCACTGGATTTGAGCAAGCTGGTTCAGAATCAGAAGAATTTTTAATTGATGAAGAGATTGATTATGACTGTGACATCCCCGAAGAAGGTTTGGCAACCGTTTTAACCCAAGAAAAAGATAGAAAATTTCTCTATTCACCCGTATTGGTTTGTACGATTGATCATTTGATGGCTGCAACTGAAACTAAACGTGGTGGCAAATATATTTTACCTTGTCTAAGGCTCATGTCATCTGATTTAGTCATTGATGAAATAGATGATTTTACTGGAAGTGATTTAATTGCCATTGGCCGTCTCATACATCTTGCAGGTATGTTAGGTAGAAAAGTCATGATTTCATCGGCAACCATTCCTCCTGATTTGGCAGAAGGTTATTTTAATGCTTATCGTGAAGGTTGGCAGTTATTCAGTAAAAGTCGGGAAGCCTGTTCTTCAATTGCCTGTGTTTGGATTGATGAATATAAAACACAGTTGGATATATGCCATCATCAACAATCGGGTGAATCGACGTCATTTTATAATAATAAACATATCCAGTTTATTAACAAACGAATTGCGAATCTCATCAAAAAACCAGCCAAACAACGAGCAAATATCCATTATTGTCAAAATGTGATAGACGATTATGAATACGATAGCAATGAAACCAAACAAACACAGTATTTTGCTGAAATTCAAAAAGCCATTATAGAAAAACACCAGAAACATCATTTTCAAGATGAAGTTACTCAAAAGGAAGTTTCATTCGGTGTTGTACGAGTCGCCAATATTCCTCCTTGTATTGCATTAACTGAATATCTGATGCAATCTGAATGGGGTGATGAAATAGATGTCAGGGTGATGTCATATCATAGTCAACAAGTTTTAATATTGCGTCATGAACAGGAAAAACATCTGGACGAAGTATTAAAACGTAAAGAAAAGTCAGATGAAATGCCTATCGCACTAAAAAATAAAGTGATTAGACAGCATCTTGATAACGGTTCAAAAAAACATCTTATATTTATTTTGGTCGCAACACCTGTCGAAGAAGTTGGTCGAGATCATGATTTTGACTGGGCAGTGGTTGAACCATCATCATACCGTTCTATTATACAGTTAGCTGGTCGTGTTCGTCGTCATCGTGAAAGTACAATTACTGAACCTAATATTGCACTTATGCAATACAACCTAAAAGCTATCCAAGAAAAACAATATCCTTATAGTCGTCCAGGCTATGAAGCAAATAATTATGAATTAAAGACTCATAACTTGGATAGTTTAATTGATGAATCAGCAATATTGGAAGCAGTCACCGCCATTCCTAGAATTCAAAAATCAGAAAAATTACAACCCAATGATAAATTAGCTGATTTAGAGCATGAAGTAACATCAAAATTATTAACCAGTTACACCAGTAAAGGAGCAGAAAGTCTCCAAGGTTATTTAACGCAACATTGGTGGTTAACTGCTTTACCTCAAATACTTAACCCGTTTAGAAAAAGTGAACCAACCACCAAATTATTTTTAATGCTTGACGAGGGTGAAACCATTTTTATAGAAAAAGATAAAAAAGGTTTTCCTGTTAAAAGGGAAGGTATTTTGTCGATAGAACGTAAAGCAATAAATACTGAAATAAGGTCAAAATTATGGTTGGAAAGAGATTATCAATCAATCATTGAAAAAATGGCAGATGATGAAAGCAGTAGTGAAAAAATAACCTCATTGAGATATGGAGAAATCAGTATTACCATGCGTGATAATACGGATTATGAATATTCAGATCAATTTGGTTTGAGAGCAGTTTAAAGGAGCATTCAAACATGTTAGACCCAGCAATACGTGTTTTTTTTGATGAAAGACAAGACACATGGTTAAAAAAGAACCTTAAATCAACCATGGAAGATTGGCAAAAAAACGAATTAAAAATAAAATGTGAAGAAGTTTTTTCATTCGAGAATTGGTTGCCGAATGCAGCAAAAAGATCAGGTCAAATTTCAATATCAACACATCCATGTACTTTTAGTCATCCTAGCGCAAGAAAAAACAAAAATGGTTACGTTAGTTCCGTGATTAATAAAACCAATTATTGTGTTGATGGTTTTCTGAAAACAGGTAATACAACTGTGGCTATTGATGCTTTAGGCAATGCTGCTGCATTGGATGTTTATAAATTTCTTACTTTAATCATGGGTGACAAAGAAACATTATTAAACCATATTGAAAATGAAACAATTCTGGCAAAAGAGTTACTGAACATAAAGTCAGAATCTTATGATGTTTTACGCAATGGTTTTTTAGAAATGACAGCAATATCAACAGAAAAAGTGACCAGCTCTAAAATTAAACAGGTCTTTTTTCCCATTGATAATGGTTATCATCAATTGTCTATTCTTACTCATTCAGGGCACTTGTTTGAGTTAAGAAAACGGATAGATACAATTCGTTTTTCAGAACAATCAAAAGAATGTCGTGATTTAAAACGCAATGGAAAATTTAGTGCAACAGGGTTTGATGAGTTGTTTAATTTAACAACCATTGGATATGGAGGAACTAAACCTCAAAACATCAGTGTTTTGAATAATCAAAATGGAGGGAAAGCCCATGTTTTATTGTCCATTCCACCCAACATAGAACAACGTAATCTGAAATTTCCTATGAATGATTTTTTCAGAGAATCTTTTTTTATTCAAGACTGTAAAGATATTCTGTTTGCACTTCATAAATTATTTAAAACTCAATACAATAATCATCATATTCGTGAAGGACGTGATTATCGAATACAAGAATTTGTTGATCGTGTTGCAGATAAAATGTGGTCTGTTAGATTAATTGAAAATCAAGTTAAATCATCACCTGATATCAAACTTAAAGCCCACCAAAAAATTTGGCTATTAGAAGAGAATCAACAATTACGAGAAAACACAGATGATTGGCTAGAAAAATTGACCTCTCAAATGACGAAATGGCTGATTCAAAATTATGAAAAACTATTGGGGAAACAAGCCATAAAACAGGGTGAAGCAGAAAGGTTGCATATTAAGAAAATCATAACAGATTGCAAGGAAGCATTGCGATGACAGAGATTAAAAAATTATTGTTACTCCCTCATATTAAAGTTCAAAATGCTAATGCTTTGTCTAGTCCTTTTACCATTGGATTTCCAGCAATGACAGCTTGGTTAGGAGCTGCTCGTGCATTACAGAGAAAACTTAATCAACAGAAAATGGAGGATATCAAGTTTAATAGTGTTGCTGTAATTAGTCATCATTTTGATCTACAAACACATAAAGGTGTTGGAGATTATGTGCATTCCATTATTGGAACAGGTAATCCACTCGAAAAGGATGGTAAGCGTTCTGCTTTTATTGAGGACGCTAGATGTCATCTTGATGTTTCAATTTTAATAGAATTTTCAGGCATTGATAAAGATGACGAAGAAATTTTATTGGAAACTGTAGAGCATATCATGAACACGCAGTTGAAAATTGCTGGCGGAGATATTCTAAAATTCAAGTCACCTGAGTGTTTACGTGTAGAAGATGGTAATAATAAAGATTTAGCCATTCTCAATCGAAAGTTAATGCCTGGTTATACCTTAATAGAAAGACGTGAACTCATCGTCGATGCAATGCAACAAGGGCAAGATGCCATTGATGCAATATTAGATTATCTGAAAATTACGCATCATTGTGAACAAGATGAAAATGAAAATATCACTTGGACAAGTCATAGAAAAACAACAGGATGGATTGTTCCCATTGCAACTGGTTTTCATGGAATTACTGAATTAGGCGTAGCAAAAAATCAAAGAGATTCAAATACTCCACATCGTTTTGCAGAAAGCGTTGTTACTCTGGGGGAATTTGTTATGCCGTATCGTATTAAATCATTGGATGACATGTTATGGCATTATCACACAGATTTAGATAATAATTTATATCTTTGTCGGCAGAATAATCAAATTTAAAATATTTAACATTAAATGGAGAAGAAATATGGCTAAAAATAAAAACATTGCATCGGTACTGGCATTTGAAAAGAAATTGATTCCGTCCGATGGTTATATGTTTGCCACAACATGGAATGACAAAGAAAATATTACACCTTTAAAACTCAAGGAAAAATCAGTTAGGGGAACTATTTCAAACCGTTTAAAAGCAGCCGTTAAAAATGACCCTGACAAATTAAATTCAGAGATTGAAAAACCAAATCTTCAAACAGTGGATTTTTGTGCATTGGGTACTGATCAAGACACTCTAAAATTACAATTTACACTCAAATTTCTTGGTGGCGTAGAAACTCCATCTGCTTGTAATAATGCCGAGTTTAACCAATCTTATACATTAGCAACCAAGAAATATATAGAAGACACAGGATTTACTGAGCTAGCCAAACGATATGCACTGAACATTGCCAATGCACGGTTTTTATGGCGTAACCGTGTTGGAGCAGAAAATATTCAGGTCGATGTGAAAATGTTGAATAAAAATAATGATTCATCATGGGTGTTTGATGCAAAAAAATATAACCTCCGTGACTTCGATCAGTCAGATAAAAATATAAAATCATTAGCCACATTGATCTCAACAGCCTTATCTGAAAAGGATAATTTTTTACTATTGGATATTAATGCTTATGTAGAAATTGGTAAGGCTCAAGAAGTTTATCCCAGTGAAGAGTTGGTGTTAGATAAAGGTAAAGGTAGAAAAAGCAA
>JABHHM010000303.1 GCA_018671575.1 Methylococcales bacterium
GGTTTTCAAAGTGTGAAGTACCTTACTTCCGTTATGATAATAGTCTTTGAATTCATATGTGACAACTAGGAGGCTGTCCGAAAACTCATCTTTCCGCCAATTCTGCGTTAAAAATGGTCTCAAAATGCTCATTTACACACGTAAACTGTGCTTTTTCGACAATTTTATGCCTTGATTTGACGAAAATCTGAGTTCTCGGACAGCCTCCTAGTCTGACACAGGGGGTAGTCAAGCTGAAGTGTCAGATCTTGTCTGAAATAATACACTTTAGCATTTGCAGTATAAAAACTATTAATCCTATCTTTTATCTTCACAAACAACACACAATCACTCCATCATAACAACAAATTCGTTTTATAAGATGTATTCTCACTGAGGAGAATACGTCTCCTTAATCTCATGTCATCTGTTTAAGGAGAATATTTTGAAACCCGTAGACTATTTTTTGTTGTTATTTTTAGTCCCCACACTGTCTTATGCCAATGAATTTAATACTGACATTGAAGCACCACAAATGCAGTTTTCCAGCAAAACTAATTCATCTGTTAATTCACTTCTATTAAACTCTAAAGCTCACATTGAAATAACTGGATTGATCGCAAAAATAACTTTAATTCAGAAATATAAAAACCCGACTAAACAATGGGTTGAAGGCATTTATTTACTGCCATTGCCAGAGGATGCCGCCATTGATGTGTTACGCATAAAAACAAAAAATGGCATAATAGAGGGTATTATTCAAGAAAAAGAAAAGGCTAAAGTTACTTACCAAAAAGCCAGAAGAGAAGGTAAAAAAGCCGCCATTGTTAATTCAGAGCGGCCTAATTTATTCACCACTAAAGTGGCCAATATTGCACCAGACAGTGAAATTGACATTGAAATTAGTTATTTGCAAACAGTTAATTATGCTGATGATACCTTTTCTATTACACTGCCCAATACTTTAACTCCAAGATACACGCCTAAAATACCTCGGCAAGAGGAGGGGGAATTAGACAGTACGCAAGTTATTAATTCGTCTGGTTGGAATAGTTTGAAAAACATCAACCCGCCACAAATGAGTTCTATAAAGAATAGCCACCAAATTACCCTATCGGCCAACATTACCAGAGGGATGCCATTGGCGAATATTTATAGTGCTTCGCATGATATTGTCTGGACGAAAACAGAAAAAAATTATCATATCACCTTAAAACAACAATCAACCGCAATGAATCAGGATTTTGTTTTATCATGGCAACCTCAAATAAGCACGGCTCCTGTGGCGGCAGTTTTTTCACAGAAAGATGATGATTCAAATTATGTTAGCTTGTTGGTGATGCCGCCTCAGCAAATTGCGCAAAATCAAGTGTTACCACGTGAAATAATTTTTGTCATTGATTCATCGGGATCAATGAAAGGTTCGTCAATGCGTCAAGCTAAAGCCAGTTTACAAAAAGCCTTGGCATTGTTATCGCCTCAAGATATTTTTAATATCATCGAATTTGACAGTCACACTCAAGCTCTTTTTCAACATACCAGAATAGCCAATACACAAAATATCCAACAAGCAAAAATATTTGTACAAAATATGCGGGCAGATGGTGGCACTGAAATCAAACCAGCGTTGAATTTGTCTTTAGCCGAAGAAAATAATGAGGGTTATTTAAAGCAAGTGATCTTTTTGACTGACGGCAGTGTAGGTAATGAACAAGAATTACTGAATATCATTCATGAAAAACTGGGTAATGCACGTTTATTTACAATTGGCATTGGTTCTGCTCCAAACACTTATTTTATGCGAAAAAGTGCAGAATATGGGAGGGGATCATTTACTTATGTGCATAACATGGCTGAAATTGAAAAACAGATTTCTTTGTTGTTCGTAAAACTTAAAAACCCTGTTTTAAGTGACATTACCATACAATGGGATGATGGTTCAGAAGTCGAGTATTTCCCCAACCCATTGCCTGATTTGTATTTAGGCGAACCCTTAATGGTTTATGCCAAAACAAATCATAATACCGTTGGCAAAATAACGGTTAAA
Organism: Methylococcales bacterium; assembly: GCA_018671575.1. GTDB lineage: Bacteria > Pseudomonadota > Gammaproteobacteria > JABHGC01 > JABHGC01 > JABHHM01. The sequence continues at coordinate 2,027 of JABHHM010000303.1, forward strand.
GGAAAATTAAGAGACAAAAGCTGGTCCAGAAAAATTCAGTATAATACAGAAAGCCATTCCAATGGCATTGCAAAGGTTTGGGCTCGACAAAAAATTGAATATTTGATGGATCAAACGGTACTGGGTGTTTCACAAGATGAAATTAAACAGCAGATTCTACCTGTTGCACTAAGATACAATTTGGTGAGTAAATATACCAGTTTGATTGCCGTTGAAAAGGAACCTTCAAGACCCTCAGAAGATAATTTAACAACCAACGTTATTCCCAATTTGATGCCTAAGGGAAGTCAAATGGTGATTCCTTATCCAAAAACAGCCACCAATGCTCAATTATTCATGATCATTGCCTGTTGTTTTTTATTTTTAAGCATCACGCTGATTTTAGTCCAAAAACGTGACCATCTGGAGAATAATCATGTCAATTAAAGTATCAAATTATTGGCTGTTTGCCTGCTTAAGTGGCATCGTCGGCTTGCTATTTTTAGTGAATGGGCTAACACTATCTGTTAAGGCATTGTTAGCCCAGACTTTGATTCATAATGCCTGGCAACAAGTTCAGCATGAACAAAAACCTCAGTTAGCAAAACCTTGGCCATGGGCTGATACTTACCCTGTTGCCCAGCTTATGTTTGCTGATAAGTCACTGTATGTATTGAATGGGGCAACAGGAGAAGCGCTGTCATTTGGCCCAGGGCATTATACACAAACCGTTTTACCTGGCACCAAAGGAGACAGTGTGATAGCTGGGCATCGAGACAGTCATTTTGCTGTGCTGAAAACATTGAAAATGGGCGACATTATTACCGCTAAAAATTATTTGGGTGAATCACAACGCTATAAGGTAGAAGAATTAAAGATTATCGATTCCCGAAAAGAAAAAATTCAGTTCGACAATCAGCAAAATAGATTGCAACTGATTACTTGTTATCCCTTTGATAAAATAACCGCTGGAGGTCCCTTGCGTTATGTGGTGATGGCAAGATTTTTGTAATTGTATTGAGGCAACTCGCAATAGACACAAATTATTCAATAATATTTTTATAAAAAATTCATGTATCTTTGTGTCCATTGGTGATTTCTTATTATAACTTGTTATAGTCGCATTTTTTGAAATGCTGGCGAAAGTATTGATCCATACAAGTCATTAATTTTTTAAATGGGTTAAACCATGAAACAAATATTAATCGTAGAAGACGATATTGTGATAGCTGAAACCATTGGTTATGCTTTAGAAAAAAATTCCTTTGCCGTTGCCAATGTATCCACGGGTGAGGGTGCATTGTCTCATTTACAAAATAATAAAATGGATTTGGTGCTTTTAGACATAGGATTACCCGATATGAATGGCTTTGAAGTGCTTAAATCAATTCGACAAACATCCGAAATTCCCGTTATTTTTATCACTGCTCGTGACGATGAAATTGATAAAGTGCTTGGTTTAGAGTTAGGCGCAGATGACTACGTCACCAAACCTTTAAGTCCACGAGAATTGGTTGCAAGAGTAAACGCAAACCTTAAACGTGTTACTCAATCAAGCGTGCCAGCCAGCAAACCATTATCCCTATTTGACATCAATGAAAAATACATGCAAATCACATTTGATGGAACGGAATTATCCTTAACCAAAGCAGAATACAATTTGCTTGCTTACTTAATTCATCGTCCTAAACAGGTGTTTTCACGAGACCAATTACTCACTGCAATTTGGAATGAAAGCTATTTGGCTGATGAGAGAACCATTGATACTCATATAAAATCTTTACGTGCAAAACTTAAAGTTGTTAACAGTGGTCAGGAAACCATTAAAACTCATCGTGGGTTGGGTTATAGTTTGTCGATGTGAGAAAATATGCTCTAATTTTGACCAAATCTCAACCAACTCTCCCCAACAATGTCTGTTTTGCATTTCGGATCATGGTCTGCAACATTGATTCCTGAACTTTTTCATGTGACATCAGGTTTGCCAATTTGTGTAAACTTGA
>JABHHM010000496.1 GCA_018671575.1 Methylococcales bacterium
AGAGCAGTGGACTTTTAATCCATTGGTCGAGCGTTCGAGTCGCTCACGGCCCACCATTCTTTTCAATGACATGTCATTAGAATAATCTAAAAATCATAGTAGCCACTTGAGTTTATCTGACATCAAATAGAGATAGTCTATTTCAGGTGTGTATTGTGGCAAAAAATCTAAAATTTTCGTTATGGTAAAAACATTTATTGGCTTGTTTTCACTGGTAATATCTGTGGCCTCAATATTTATTCCATTATTCAGTGAATATGGAATATTCTGTGCGTTAATTTTTGCTTTGATTCATAGTGGTCTGGGAGGAATTATTCTTTCTATTTTTACTGTCGTGACTTGCGTGTTTAATATTTTATTTTTCAGTCCTGTTGGTTCAATGGGGGGATTATCAATAGTGATGATTTCTATACTATTTATTGCTGTTAGTTTGAGTATTAAGCATGCAATTAATCTCAAAATAGATAATATTTTGCCTACTGATTAACCCTCTTTACTTGAAGTGCGGTTTTGTCGCTGTATTGAGTTTTGTTGTTATGGGGCGACTGGTTGCTAAGATAAGAGGCAATAAATAAACTGCCCATATTGCATGGTTTAATTATTGATCTTCTAAACATTGCCCCTTTATTACCTATCAACTAGAATTAATTCAAAACCTGCAATTTCCATCCGTCATTTCGTAGGCAGGATGGAAATATAAATCACCAAATACATCCAAAAAATAATAAAAGCAATTATCATGAATTTGACATTAAAATTATTCTATCTAATATCCTTGTTTTATTTTTTCAGCCTCTTGGTTTTTTTTCAAACTTCATCGGTCCATGCGTCAGCGAATTCATTGCAGCGTGATTGGATTTTGCAAATGAAGCAGCAGCCCAGAGGTCCGTTTCAAAGAATTAGATGGTTTTGTAAAGATGGTGTTGTGTTGCCACCTAAGCCATATGCTTGTCGATCTCATGGTGGTGGTGTGCAGCATGGAGAATGGACTAAAAAAGTAAAGGTTTTACGCAAAAATAACTATTTAATTGCCAATGTATTGGCCGACTTAAAAACCAATTCTTTTGATAAAACAACAAGAAATCTTGATATTTTGAAATCAATTGTGTTGGAAAATTATTTAATTTCAGTTGATGATGGCTGGATTTTTCATAAGGCTCGTTTTTATCGAGGGGCGTTACAAGTTGAAAATGAAATGAAGCAAGCAAAAAAAATGCTTCAAGTATTATGGGGTAATTCTAGCTGGTGGAAGCATCGTTTTTTATTGTTGAGAGAAGCGGGAAAAATTATACCTCACGGACAGGCTGAAGGTTTAATCGATGATGTTCGTGCGCAAGCCACCAAATTATCAAAAGCAGATCCTGATTTTTTGTTTTTAAGAAATAAAATACATGGTCGTCCTGAGGCTTCTGATGCGAGGCGTGTAAGGAGTTATGCAGCATCAAAAGGTAAGGAGAGGCTGATTAGGAAGTATGAATATTTAGCCAGTAGTATAGATAAAATATATAAACGGAAATTATTGTTAAAAACATTGGAAACATTGTCTCATCAAGTTAGAAGCAATAAGCGATTATCTAAATGGTTAAAAAGTGTTGCAGGTTATCTTAAAAGTAAGCCAGACCCTAGTATTCGAATGTTGATCAGCTCAGAAGTAATTGCTAAATTTCGTCAAGAAATGAAATATTTTGGTTCGGGTAAAAATTTACTTTCGGTAGTTGATGCAACCACAGTATTGGAAGAAGATGTTTTTACTGCCGCTACTTCCTTGTTGGAAAAATTACCAAATACCAGTCGAGAAACTCGTTTAACATGGCTTTACAATTCGAGTAATGCACTTTACGGCGTTGGTTTTATTTCTTATCGACAATTGAATGCTGTGAGAAATACCTTGAAACAACTGCAAAAACCCAATCAAAAGTTATCTTCTTATAAAGCTAAGCTGGATTATTTGTCTCGTGTATCGCAATGGGCTGATCAGCGACTAAGGTTTCATTTGAATGAATTAACCAATCATTGGGGGAGTATTGAGCCTTTGGTTCAGCGTTATTATGACGATAGATTGCGAGGTAGTCCGTTATTGTTTTATTCGACGGTACTGGATAGTTTGGTTAAGGATGCTTATCAGATTGCAGGTATACAACAAGAGTTTTTTGGTAAAAAAATGGGGGCTGGTTTGCGGGCGTTAAACCCTGGACTGGCAAGAGGAACTTTGCATATTCTGAAAACTTCTCATCCTAAAAGTAGTGATTTTTCTAAAGATGGAATTTATGTATTGCCAACCACGATTCCTGAGTTACCTCCAGTGGCAGGCATTATTACTGCTGGAGAGGGTAGTTCATTGTCGCATGTTCAATTGTTGGCTAGAAACTTAGGTATTCCAAATGTGGTGATTAATGAAAAAACACTAAAAAGAATCAGGGCTTATGATGGAAAGCGCGTGTTTATGGCTGTCAGTCCAGGAGGGGTTGTAAAGCTGGCGTTAGATAGTTCGTTGTATAATGATGTCTTCGGTAAAAAAAGTCAGGTGCAAGAGTTTTTGATTAAGCCAGATTTGAATAAACTGGATTTATCTATCAAACAGCCTATTTCAATTAGAAAATTGAGCAAAAATGATTCGGGAAGAATTTCTGGTCCCAAGGGCGCAAATTTAGCTGAGCTAAAGTCAATTTTTCCAAAAACAGTCACGGAAGGTATTGTGATTCCATTTGGGGTATTTCGTTCGATATTGGATCAGCCTATGCCTAATGAGGGAAAATCAGTTTTTGAATGGATGAAAGCTCAATATAGTATTATTCAGTCAATGCCCAGTGATTCAGATATGCAGAAAAGGTTTGTTAGGATATTTTTATTGCGATTACAGCGTTGGATTGAAAAGGCTGTACCCGATTTAAAATTTATTCAATCACTTCGTCAAAAAATGAGGCAGGTCTTTGGTGAAGACAAAAGTTTTGGTGTGTTTGTTAGAAGTGATACCAATGTAGAGGATTTGCCAGGATTTACGGGGGCAGGGCTTAATAAAACTGTTCCTCATGTTGTTGGTTTTGATAATATAATTAAAGCCATTGGTAAAGTTTGGGCGTCTCCATTTAGTGAGAGAGCCTATTCTTGGCGACAAGCACATATGAAAAATCCTGAGCATGTTTATACTTCAGTGTTGTTATTAAAAAGTGTTCCTGTTACAAAGTCAGGTGTTATGGTGACTCAAAATATTTCAAATGGCAGTCATCGATGGTTGTCTGTAGCTATTAATGAAGGCGTTGGTGGTGCTGTTGATGGTCAAAGTGCTGAGCAGCTTTTAATTGCTCGTAGAAGTAATGCGGTTAGGGTTTTATCTCATGCATCTGCTCCTTATCGAAGAATACTTTTATCAGGCGGTGGAATCAAAAAGATTTTAGCGACAGGAGCGCAGGCTATTCTTAAGCAAAATGAAATTAATCAGCTGAAACAAATAGTTAATGTTCAAGAAAAAAAGTTTCCTATGCCTAAGAATGATCGCGGAAGAGTGAATGCGGCAGACATCGAATTTGGTTTTTTAAAGGGAAAATTGGCACTTTTTCAAATTAGACCTTTTGTACAAAGTAAAAAGGCACAAAAAAGTTATTACCTGAGAAAGTTAGACAAGGAGTTGAGAGCTAGAATGAAAACTCGTGTAAATCTAAAAAAAATACCTAGTTTGTAATATTATTATCTGGGAGATATTTGAAAAATAAAGAGGTAAGGAAGAATATCTTGTCTTTAAAGAGAAAGAAGTTGTCCGAGTTTTGCCTTGTTCTGACAAAATATGTGCTCTCGGACAGTCTTTTAGTTGTTCGTTTAACGTTTCGAATATTGAGGTCTTTTTCTAGATTTGTGTAGACCCACTTTTTTACGTTCAACAGATCTTGCATCTCGAGTAACATAGCCAGCACTTCTTAATGACTCTCGCAATGTTTCGTCATATTCCATTAAAGCTCTAGTGATGCCGAGGCGAATTGCACCTGCTTGTCCAGTTGTGCCGCCACCGGTGACAGTTATGTTAATGTCAAACTTGTCAGTAACCTCTGCACATTCCAAAGGTTGTCTTACGACCATTCTGGCGGTCTCTCTTCCAAAATATTCGTCTAGAGGCTGCTTATTGACAGTGATAGCCCCTGTTCCTGATTTAATAAAAACTCTAGCAGCAGAGCTTTTACGTCTGCCAGTGCCATAATATTGTGTGTCTGCCATAATGTTGCCTATTTCTAAATGTCTAATACTTGTGGTTGTTGTGCTTCATGCTGATGATTTGGACCAGCATAAACTTTTAGTTTTTGGAACATTGCTCTGCCCAATGGGTTTTTTGGTAACATACCTTTCACGGCATGTTGAATAATTCTTTCGGGAGATTTGGCCAATAACTTATCGAATGGTATTTCCTTCATGTTGCCAATGTAACCTGTGTGATGATAATAAATTTTATCAGTTCTTTTGCGACCTGTTACATGAATCTTTTCAGCATTGACTACTATAATATAGTCACCTGTATCCATATGAGGTGTATATTGAGCTTTATGTTTTCCTCGTAATCGATGAGCTATTTCAGTTGCTAAACGTCCTAATGTTTTGCCGTCAGCATCAACTAATAGCCAGCTTCTTTTGATGTCTGAGGGTTTTGCGGTATAGGTTTTCATCCTATATTTCTCCAAATAAATCCAGATTTATGTTCAGTCAAGAATTGCATTGTTTGTGGGGCAACTCTAAATATATGTTACCTTATAAATATTCTTCATTTATAAAGAAAGGAATGCTACATAACTATTGGAAAATACTCAAGAATTACTTGTGTTTTTTACAAAAAAAATAAAAATGTAAAAAAATATAGACTTTTTCGGATAATCACCATCAAAATTAGGTTTTTCCCTAATAGTATTTAATTTGTAATTGATTTATCTTACGTTTCAAGAAGTAAAAAAAAGGCGTAACTAAGAAGTTACGCCAAAACCACCAAAGGAGGATGGAGGTATTCATCCTGATTCACACTACCATGTGAATCGCAATATCGTTATTATCTAATATTAATAAAAAACTGTCAAATGATTTTTGCCGACATAATAATAAAAAACAGGTAATCAGTAAGGCAAAGAACGTCGCTCCTCCGCGACATCTCAAAAGTAGGAGTGGTGCAATAGCGCCCTTCTACTATTTTCTTTTATCTGCCTATCCCATTGAAATTATTCATATTAACGTTGTTCACTGAAAAGTGATTAGATTCGAGTCTTAATTGTCATAGACTGCATCTTTTTGGCGTAATAAGTCATCAAATTAATTTTTCTGTCTTTATTTAAAAAACTATTAAGATTGTATTTGAGTTCACTGGATAGTGATTCTTTAAATAGTGTATAAAAAAGTTGATTAAGTGATACTAAATCTTCTGGAATATTCTCAAAAAATGCTTCTAGCTGAGTCCGTAACGCATGTTTTTTAGTGTGGGATAAAATTTCAAGTGCATTGCCCAAGTCTTTTTTGTTGCTTGATAACAGGCCTCTTTGGAGTCTTTTCCAAAATTCCTGATTTTTATTGGATATTTGACTAATCATGATTAAGGTAATCGTGATATTTTCTTTTTGATTTTCTAGTAAACAAGTATTTATTTGTTGTTTTTCATCAATAGTTATTGCGTCACAGTCTTTCAGTACCAAATATAGACTATAAAGTTGCATCCATTGTTTCATGCATTGGATGGTGAAATATTGTAATTGCTGTTTTTCAGAAGAGTTTAAGTGCGAATATAATAAACGTGTTAATTCGTGTCGGATAATCTCGTTAATTTGGTTTGTTATTAATAATTGAAATAATTTGTCGCGATAAAAAGCTAGGTGTATTCTTATTAAATCAATTGTGGCATGCATTACATCGCTTGAGTTATCGTTCAGCAGGAGAGTTATTTTTTCAAAATCTTCGGTGGGGCGACAATTTGACAGTGCTTGAGTTGCTAACAGTCGTTCATTTTCTATTGCGCTTCCTGACATTGTTATTAGTTCATTGATAAAGAAGTCCAGATTATTTTCATGTATTTTTAGGTAAACTTTAGTTGATTCAAGTCTTAAATGAATATTGTCACTGTTCATATGGTCTTTGATAAATTGAATATTAGACTGGCAATTAAGTGGAATAAAAATACTTAGCAATAGTTTCTGTTGAGCGGGTGTGGACTGTTTTAACCTATTTAAATAGAGCTGCTGAATTTTTTCTTTATTTTCAAAAAAATCATTTCGGTATAAGCACAGGCAGGCCTGTGAAAAAACACCTGCCCATGGGTGCAATAAGAAACGTTCAATTGAACTGCCTAATTTTTCTTGATGAAATGAAGACAGTGTTTTTAAAATCATCTCAATGACATCAGGTTTTTGTTCGAATTTTAACGCTTTAATTAAATAGGTTAAGGCGGCATTGGATTGTTTTATTAGTGACAGTGTTTTTGCTGCTTGTTTTTTAACTTCAAAATGATCTGACTGGATGAGCAGTATGCCTGTATCATGTAAATACTGTTGTTTGGGGTTGGTTTGAATCATTTTTAAAGCAATGATTTGTTGTGTAGGATTATTGCTTTTAATATATCGTTTAATGGTTTTTTCAGGTGATTCAGATTCGTTATCGTTATGCTGTTTTAACTGGTTGAAAACGCCTATTCTATAGGCTTTTCCCTGATAATGTGAGCATAAAATACCCGTCATCGAGGTGATTAAAATAAAAATGGGTAAAATAGTGCTTAGTTCATCAATTTTAAAATGTTCTTGTAATACGATAATCAAGGTTGCTGCAATCATGGTTGATAAAGGGTATACCAATCCATTTAACCAGGACTTACTGATTGCCCAGTGTTTTTCTGGAATGGCGCTGAATAATAAATTATGAGAGGGGGTTCGGATGATGTTGCGCATTTCCTGGTTAATAAAGTGTGCCAATATACCTGAAATAAAGCCGAATCCTATACACAAAATGCCTGAAATCAGAGTTGTCAAACCAGGGTATATGGAATTACTGGTAGCAACACCTAATTTAGATAGGATTTTGCCAGTGAATGCCAGTTGTAATACCAGTGCCAGTAAATTAGCAACTAATTCGTACTGACCTAAAAATATGGCCCTATCTCTTGAATCAGTAAAGTGTTCAGGATAAATGATGCCTTGATATAAGTATTCTAAAATACGACTGGTAATGACAAATAAGATGAGGCTAATTGTCATCCAAATAATGATTTTGCTTTTTGATAATATTTTTAATTGTTGTAATGTTCTTTCGATCATTGATTGTTGTGATGAGTGTTGATTTAATTCTTCAGGCATTGGGCTGATTTGTTGGTTGAGATGGATCAGCAGTAAGCTCATTAAAATGCCAAAAAAGGGAATGATTAAAATAATTAATTCAGCTTTAATGAAGTTACCCGCCAGAACTACGATTGCACCTCCCAATGCGCCACCAATGGGTACGCTGGCATAAATAACAGAAATTAGTCGTTTTAGTTGGCTGGTATGAAAGTAAGTTGCAACAAAACTGCTCAAATGAATAAAGATTAAAATGTAGAAAAAATGAAAGCAACAAAAAAATAGGGCGGATAAATTGTCAATAATGCCATTCATTAAAATACCGATAATGGCTATTACTAAAATATTTCCAGTCAATAAAACTTTTAACAATTGTAATGAGAATATTCGAGACGATAGCGTGGCGTAGATGAATGTTCCAAACATTACGCAAATATCAACAGCAACAAACATCTTTGGCAACAATTTTTCACCATAGTTATCAATTAGCAAGGTCATTGCCGTGCTTCTACCTATGGCACCGCTAATGGCAAAAAATAAAATCAATAAAAATAATAAGACTACGGTTTGCCATTCACTTTTATTAATGCCAAAAATTCGTTGTATTAAGTGCATGTGATTTATTTTTAGGAGGTAAAAATTAAGTGAGTTAGGGATGAAAATTAAATAACCTGGACATATTGGTTTCAGCTTTATGTTAGTTTCGATTGATCTGAGTGAGCAAAACCATAGTACTAGTTGTTCTAATGCGAGGTTTTGTGATTAAAGATCAATCGAAAATGACGTGAAGATGGAAGAAATATGTCCAGGTTATTTAATTTTCATTCCTTACCTACTTAGTAAAGACTTTATTTGCTCAATTGCAATGGGGAATTGTAAAACTGCATGTAGGGGAAAAATTGATTTTAAATGGTCGACATGTTTGGCTTGTGTTTTATCAACCAGAATAATGATTTTTGTGTTGGGGGAATATTTTTGTAGGCTAACCAGTAAAACGTCTAAGTTACTGATGTGTACACCACTGTAATTGTTGCCAAAGGCATAGAAAAACTCAGCAATAATAAAATCTGGTTGTTGTTTTTTTAGCCAATTATTGGCTTTTCTAATTGATGTCAGTTGAGTTTCTTGAAAACCCAGTTGTTGGTACAAGTCGGTAAAGTTTGGGTGAGAAGGGGACTCTATGATTGATAGTAGTGTTTTATTTGTCATGCTAAAAATATTAATAATGAGGGGGTCTTTCGTCAATACCTTCAGCGGACTTTGATTGATCGACTAATTTTTGAACATGACTAACTAAAAATTCATTATTTCTAATTAGAAAATCAATTTTCTTTTGTTGTTGATAGATAATATCGCTCATTTCATTGACTGTTTGTTCCTGAAATGCCAGCTTTGTCTCAATATTAATTAAGCGTTCTTCGGTTGTCATGATGTTGTTCTTTAATCTAGGAGGCTGTCCGAAAACTCATCTTTCCGCCAGCTCTGCGTTAAAAATGATCTCAAAATGCTCATTTACACACGTAAACTGCGTTTTTTCGACAATTTTATGCCTTGATTTGACGAAAACCTGAGCTCTCGGACAACCTCCTAGGGAGTTGTCCGAGAATACATCTTTTCGCCAAGCCTGCGTTAAAGTCTGACTCAAAATGCTCATTTACACCAGTAAGCTGCACTTTTTCATCAAATATTTTCTTGTTCTGATGAAAATCTGCGTTCTCGGGCAACTTTCTAGGTTTAATTTGTAATTGGAGTACAAAAAAATACCTGCTGTATTTCTACATCAGGTATTTTTATTGCTATTTTCTTAAGAGCTCAGCATGTTTTGCAACTATTGTTCTTCAGCGGTAACAGCTTTCATACTCAGTCTAATGCGACCTTGTTTATCAATTTCCAATACTTTAACTTTGATGATGTCGCCTTCAGAAAGTTTGTCGCTGACTTTTTCAACTCGTTCTTCACAAATTTGTGATATATGAACTAAGCCGTCTTTACCTGGAAGAATGGTTACAAATGCTCCAAAATCCATTAATCGAGCTACTTTTCCATCATAAATTGTACCGACTTCAACATCTGTTGTGATGAGTTCGATACGTTTTTTAGCTTCATCACTGGCTGATTTCTCAACAGAGCTAATTTTGACAATGCCGTCATCAGAAATATCGACATCAACACCTGTGTCTTCAGTAATGGCACGAATTGTTGAGCCACCTTTACCAATAACATCACGAATTTTATCAGGGTCAATTTTGAATGAAATGATTCTTGGAGCAAATTGAGACATTTCAACACGGGGTTGATCAATGGTTTTGTTCATTTCAGCTAATATATGTAATCTGCCGTCTTTGGCCTGATCCAATGCGGCACTCATGATTTCTTTTGTGATGCCGTCAATTTTAATGTCCATTTGTAATGCATTGATGCCTTTTTCGGTACCTGCAACTTTAAAATCCATATCGCCAAGATGATCTTCATCTCCCATGATATCGGTTAGTACAGAAAATTTATCGCCTTCTTTAATAAGTCCCATGGCAACTCCAGCAACAGGTGCTTTTAGCGGTACGCCAGCATCCATCATGGATAAGCTGCTTCCGCAAACAGATGCCATTGAGCTAGAGCCATTAGACTCAGTGATTTCAGAAACGACTCTAATGGCATAAGGGAAATCATCAAAAGAAGGTAAAACTGCTTGTACGCCACGACGAGCTAGGCGGCCGTGACCGATTTCGCGACGTTTAGGGCTACCAACCATGCCTGTTTCACCAACACAATATGGAGGGAAGTTGTAATGTAGCATGAAGTGTTCTCTTCTTTCGCCTTCTAGAGCATCGATCAGTTGAGAGTCTCTGTTTGTTCCTAAAGTTGTCACAACAATGGCTTGTGTTTCTCCGCGGGTAAATAATGCTGAGCCATGAGTTCTGGGTAATACACCAGTTCTTACAGATATTGCTCGGACAGTTTTGGTATCTCTGCCATCAATGCGTTTTTCACCTGCAATAATTTGGTTTCTTACGGTTGATTTTTCTAATGCTTCAATACTATTTTTAACATCTGCCTCAGAAAAACTGTCTTCTGCGCCAGTTGCTAACTGGTTTACCGCTTTGTTTCGGGTTTCTGCCAAAGTGTCTTGTCTTTTTAATTTATCCGCAATGTTGTAGCCAGAAGCTATTTCTTCGCCGATTAGGTCTTTTACTGCATTATTGACTGCATCATTGGCTTCAGGTTTTTGCCAGTCCCATGCGTCTTTACCTGCTTCTTCTTTAAATTCTTTGATTGCATTAATTGCTGTTTGCATTTGTTCGTGACCATAGACAACAGCACCTAGCATGATTTCTTCTGATAATTGGTCTGCTTCAGATTCAACCATCAATACAGCCTGGTCTGTACCTGCAACGACTAGATCAAGGTCTGATTCTTCTAATACGCTTAAAGTAGGGTTGAGTACATATTCACCGTTAATGTAGCCAACTCTGGCTGCACCAATCGGACCGCTAAATGGCATTCCAGAAAGTGAAACAGCGGCTGATGCGCCTAGTAGGGCAGGGATGTCTGGGTCAATGTCTGGGTTAAGTGACATAACAGTAGCAACAACTTGTACTTCGTTGGTGAAGCCCTCTGGGAAAAGAGGTCTCAACGGTCTATCTATTAAACGTGATGTCAGTGTTTCTTTTTCGTTGGGACGTCCTTCTCTTTTGAAAAATCCACCAGGAATTTTCCCAGCCGCATAGGTTTTTTCCATGTAATTGACTGTTAATGGAAAAAAGTCTCTACCTTCGATGGCTTCTTTTTTTCCAACTGCAGTGACCATTACCGATGTGCCGTCAATGTCAACAATAACCGCAGCGCTACTTTGTCGAGCAATTTCTCCCGTTTCAAAAGTGACTGTTTGATTACCAAATTGAAATTGTTTTTTAATTGAATTCACGTTTATTTGTTTCCTTGAAAAATAAATATTCTGTTTGATGAGGTTTAGTGGTAGATAATACGATAGACATATTTGAGGTTCTGTCTGAGAGTATATTATTACTGTTAATTTATGGAATATAAATATTTTTTCATAACAGTAAGCTGAGGTTTTTTGTGATTTCAGGCAAAATTGGTTAACAGCGTTGGCTGATACTCAAAATTATTTCGATAAAATTGAGTTTAAAGCGAAATAAAATTACCTGTCTAATTTAAGTGGTGATCATAATTATTTTGATATGTTTTTCCTTCTTCGCACTATAGTTCTGACCGAATAGATCTCTATGTGATCAGTGTTGTAGTACCAGAAGGCAAAAACCTATCTCGAAATTTTTGTTAAAAAAATTATGGTCACCTACTTTAGATAAAGTTTTTTAACGACGTAATCCTAATCTTGAGATCAAAGTTTTATAACGGTCAGCATCTTTTCTCTTTAGGTAATCTAATAAGCTTCTGCGTTGGTTGACCATTTTAAGTAAACCACGTCTGGAATGGTTGTCTTTTTTATGGAATTTAAAATGACCAGTAAGATGATTTATTCTTGCTGAAATCAAAGCAACTTGTACTTCTGGAGAACCAGTGTCACTCGATGAAATTTTGTATTCTGAAACGATGTTGCTTTTTATGTCTGCGCTTAATGGCATTAATTAAACTCCTAACCAAATATTTAACTTTTGTAATTTGCCGTATTCTAACTTTCGATTGTCTTTTGGACAAGTAAAATATTAAAAAAATGAAAAGTATTCATTGGTTACATAGTGAAAATGGATGTTTTGACGGTGTATTGATTTGTTCATACATTGTTTATACATGGAAAAATATTAATTGTTTCTATGATTTAATGTCATTTATGATAGAATCTGGCAAATTTTTTTTGTTTTTGTACTCAATTTTTATGGAACACAGTATATCTAACTTTGAAAGTTTCGACGCTGGTGTTTTTTGTAAAATACCACTGTAATACTAAAATTTATCCGTTATTTTATTTAAGGAGACGTTTATGATAAAACCACATGGTTCTGATGAATTGACCCCGTTATTTGTCTACGATCAGAGCAAACACCACGAATTACAAAAAGAAGCTGAAGGTTTGCCTTCTATCATTATAAATTCAGCAGCAGCAGGTAATGCTGTCATGTTAGGTGGCGGTTATTATACCCCGTTGACTGGTTTTATGAATGTTGCAGATACCATGGGCGTTGCTGAAAAAATGCAAATGACCAATGGTTTATTTTGGCCGACACCAGTTATCAATTTAAATAAAAATGTTGATGCCATTAAAGATGCTAAACGTATTGCATTGCGTGATCCCAATGTGGATGGTAACCCTGTATTAGCGATTCAAGATGTTGAAGCCATAGAAACACTGACTGATGCACAAATTGATGTCATTACTGAGAAAGTTTATGGAACGTTGGATCCTGAGCATCCTGGCGTAGCCACTTTCAGAGATTCTGGCAATATTGTGGTTTCTGGTCCTATTCAAGTGCTTAGTTTTAGTTATTTTCAAACAGAATTCCCCGATACGTTCAGAACTGCTGTTGAAATTCGTAACGAAATTAAAGAGCATGGCTGGAATAAAATAGTTGCATTCCAAACCAGAAACCCAATGCATAGAGCGCATGAAGAATTATGTCGAATGGCTTCAGAGCAAATTGGTACAGATGGTATTTTAATTCACATGTTATTGGGAAAACTGAAGCCAGGAGATATCCCTGCTCCAGTTCGTGATGCCTCTATTAGAAAAATGGTTGAGGTTTATTTTCCAGCCAATACTGTTATGGTAACGGGTTATGGTTTTGATATGTTGTATGCAGGCCCAAGAGAAGCGGTATTGCATGCTGTTTTTCGTCAAAACTGTGGTTGTACTCATTTTATTATCGGCCGTGATCATGCTGGAGTCGGTGATTATTATGGTGCATTTGAAGCACAAACAATTTTTGATGATGAAGTGCCAGAAGGTGCTTTGGATATAGAAATTTTTCGAGCTGACCACACTGCTTATTCAAAAATATTAAACAAAGTTGTGATGATGAAAGATGTTCCTGATCATACCAAAGAAGACTTTGTTTTATTGTCAGGTACTAAGGTTAGAGAAATGTTGGCTGAAGGCAAAGCGCCTCCTCCAGAATTTTCAAGACCTGAAGTTGCCGAGATTTTGATGGCTCATTATCAGAATCAAGGTTAGGGGATGCGCAATAAATAAACATCCAACTTGCTTGTTTTTTTGTCCACCTTTTTTCGCCTCAAAGGTGAACAAAAATCCTGCGCAATTTGGACATTTATTTATTTCGCCTCCCCTTAGTTATAGCTGTTTTAATGGTTAAAACTAAAAAAACTAAAAAAACTAAAAGCGCTCAGTGTTTAACATTGGGCGTTTTTTTTATGTCAAAAATATTTAAGGGATGAGCACGAAATAACTTCTCGTTCTTGACTCCATCTTCACTTCGTCTTCAAATGAATGGAGCATAAGTTTTGATAAACCTCATCTAAATCTTCAATCATAAATGCTTGAAAAGAATAACTATTTCTGCACTTTTATTCAATCAGGCCATTTAAATCCAAAATAAATATGAAACCAAGAACGGGAAGTTGTTTGGTGTCCGTTTCTAATTGTTGGGTTCTAAAATAATATTCATACCCATTTCATCTTTGTTGATAACGTTATAGGGTTGACATATCCATAATCCAACCACTGCGGCCAATTCTCCATTAATAAATAATAATGGAATGCGATCTCGTTGCCAGGGTTTGATTTTATGTTCTTGAAATAATTTCTTTAAAGACTGATGGTGTTTTTTATTGGGTAGTAGGCAATGTTCTCCGCCTTGTCTAAATTTTACTGTTATTTGCTTTGCCGTGGATTTTATACCTCGTCCTTTGATTGGGTTGCAAACTAAATTACCTATATTGGCAGGTAGTGCCAGCACTTCGTTGATTGGTAATTTTGCTTGCCAGTTGGTATTAAATTTTTTCAAAGGGGGCATGATGAATAATTGTTTGTTGTATCTTCTAATTTCTCCATACTGCCATGTGAGCACTGGCATTTTATCAGAGTTGGCAATTATTACATTATTGATTACTTCTCTAAGCTGAGTGTCGCTGGGGACGCGATAGCCTGACTGTCTGATCCAAAAACGGATTAGGTTTTTTTGCCTGATATGGCTTAAATTTTCGAGTTGTTCCGTGTTTAATGTATTGTTGTGAGATAGCTCGTCAAGGTCTGTTTGAGCAACATCATCTAAAATTGTTTGAGCTTCAGCCATATGATGTGAGCTTCTTAAAACTGTTTGGTTTAATGCTGGCCAGCGTTTGTTTAAATTAGGTAGTATTTGATGGCGTAAAAAATTTCGGTCAAAGTTAGTATTTGTATTGCTGGGGTCTTCAATCCAGGTGAGTTGATATTGCTTTGCGTAGTCGATAATGTTCGCTCGTGATTGCTCTAATAGAGGTCTGAGCAATTTTCCATGGCCAAAAGTAAGTATTTTTGGCATAGCTGATAAACCTTTAACGCCACTTCCTCTAAAAAGTTGCAGTAAAAATGTTTCAGTCTGGTCATTGATGTGATGTGCCGTTAATAAGTAATCATTGGTTGATATAATTTCTCTAAAAGCCTGATAGCGTGCTTCCCTAGCCATTGCTTCAAGGCTTTCTCCATTCGATAAATTAACCTTAACGTTGATGGTTTTAAAATCAATGTTTAATTGGGTGCATAATTGAGCACATCGATTGCTCCATGATGCTGATTCTGTGTGTAGGTTGTGGTTAATATGAATGGCAATAATGGTTTGGGTGAGTTGCTGGCGAACAGTGTGTAATAAATGTAATAGTACAACTGAGTCAATGCCACCACTCAAAGCAATAACCAATCGACTGGTATTCGCTGATTTAAATGATTTTAATTGTTGTAAAATATAAAATTTATCGAGTTTCATGGTGTTAATTCTAAAAAATCAGCTAGATCTCTAGGCGATTAAAAATAATTATCTTATTCTTAATTATGTCTAATAACAATTAAAACAGGCTAACTCATGGCAAAAACTAAAAAGAATAAAAAACCAAGAAAAAATACCAGTAGTACAACCAATACACTGAAAAATTTGCGTGCAAAACGAGGTGGTAAGAAACATATTGTTAAGTTGTTGCAATTGGGAATGGATCAGCATCAATCGGGTAACTTTGTTGGTGCGGAATCATCTTATATGAAAATTTTAGAAATACAGGAAGATCATTCTGATGCGCTCTATTTTTTAAGTGTTATTTATTTTGACAGGAATGAAGTCGATAAGTCTGAATTTTATATTCGCAAAGCCATTGCCTCAAATTCTAAAATTGCTGATTATCATATGGATCTTGGTAATGTTTTGCGGGAGAAAAATAAACTAGAAGAGGCTATTAGTTCCTATAAGAAAACAGTTGAATTAAAGCCATCTTATGCTGAAGCTTATTTTAATTTGGGATATGTTTTTAAAGAATTAAATGATAATTTGTCTGCTATCGATAATTACCAGCAGGCATTACGTCATAACCCTGAAATGGTTGAAGCGCATGTGCAGTTAGGGCATCTATTTTTAGATATGCGCGATGCAGTGTCTGCGGAAGATCACTTTCGTAAGGTGTTGGTTATTAATGGTACACACAGTGATGCTTATAATAAGCTTGGACAGGCATTGGCTATGCAAAATAATTGGGAGTCATCGCAACAGGCTTACACTGAATCGTTGAAGTTAAACCCAATGGAGCCAGAAACACATTACCATTTGTCTCTTAGTTATTTGTCGGCAGGTCATTATGCAGAAGGTTGGACAGAGTATGAGTGGCGTTTGAAAAGAAAAGAGTATGAAGATAAAAGAACCTATATTAAGCCTAGATGGGATGGCAGTCCTTTAAATGGTAAGACATTATTAATAACGACGGATGGAAGTTTGCAGGAGAGTATCCTTTTTTCTCGATTTTTAACTCAAATAAACACATTAAATGGTCAAATAATTTTTGAATGTCAAAAAGAATTATCAACATTATTTGTAGCCAATCAATTTGCAGATAAAGTGTTGACTAAAATTGTAGAAGAGCAACCAGCCACATCTTTTGATGTTTATATTCCTTTGTCCAGTGTGCCAAATTGTCTCAATATTACAGCTGATTCCATCAATTTTTCAAATCCAGTTTTTGAGATTCCATTTGCCACCAGAAATTATTGGGATTCACAAAAAACTCCAGGTAAGCTGCGAATTGGTGTTTCCAAAACAACTCAATTATGTGATGGTTTTTTTGATAAATTAAAAGAGTTTAAACATGAAAATATTGAATTTGTTAATTTAGACAGTGAAATCAGTTTGCTTAAAAATGACGGCTGGCTAACCCAAATAAAATTTCCAGCGGTGGAAACTCCGTTGGTGAATTTAAGTGGACTCATACAATCATTGGATTTAATCATTGCTGAGGATAGTTTAGCTGCTTATGTTGCTGGAGCTCTTGAAAAGCCGACGTGGGTTGTTTTGCCAAGGCATTATTCATGGGTTTGGATTGCTGATGGGGTAGATTCGAGTTGGTATCCATCTCATCAATTATTAAAAGCAGATCAACAAAATCAGTGGGATGGTGTGTTTTCTAAGATTATGGAACAGCTTGTTAGTTTGGCAGTTGAAGAGTGATTAGGGGTGATTCAAAATTAACCTTTAAATTTGATCGTCCCTTGGTTGTTGATCCGACAATACTAACAGTATGTCTTAAAATCTTTGATTTTACTTTGTTAAATAGTTTTAATATGGAGGAGCTTCCAACTATTAACAGGTAAAAGCAATGAAAAAATATCTATTACTATTGATTCCCTTTTTTATCTTTTCTCCTGTGGTCATGGGGGAATTTATTGAACTTTCTCCTGCATTTTCATCAGGCTTATATAAAAAAGCCAGCCAAGTAGGGGAGCAGCAATCTGGTGTGTATAACAAAGAATTTATTGTAAATTCGGGTAACAGTGGAAAAGTCATTTTTGTTATACCTCCAGGAGTGGATCGGTTTTATGTTTCAAACATGGGGGTTAATTCCTGGAATTGTTTTGCCAGTTTTAATTGTTACTATGGTCATTCGCTGAATAATTACAGTAATTCTTCTAGTTACAATCTAAAAACTTCTACGGGTTATACCACAACTTTTATTTTCAATGCAAATGATCCTTCCGTATTACGAAAAGAGCCTTCTGCTGTTGAAATGTCTGGGTATTTTCTGATTAATAATACCAGTCCTAGTCAGTGGAAATTGATGTCACTTTCCGTGACATTAAGAGTTAGTGATTTAAATGCATATAATGCATGGGTGGACAAGATTAATGGAAATACGCCAAAACCATTACCAGAAACACCACCAAAATTAATTTTTCCTGCCAATGATTCAATATTTCCTGGTTCAACTAAAACTTTGAGCTTGAAATGGCAAGCCAGTAATGTAAAAAACTATAGCATTAGAGTGGAAGATATGACTGGAGCTGTTTTTAATGATGCCCGAAATAATTGTGCAGGTGATCCTCATTATATTTGTATTGATGGGTTTCAGAAAAATGAAATTGATATTTCTGTGATTGCTGGACATAAATACCGTTGGTGGGTACATGCTGATGGTGTCAGCAGTGCTAACTTATCTACTTTTAGTGTCGAACAGGAAAAAGTGGTTAATGGTTGTGTTTCGGAGCAACTAACACAGCATTTAAATCAGTCGAATGAAATACAAAATAACCTACGTTTTTTTCGTGATCAGACATTGCAAGAGTCAGAAAAAGGGCAGCATCTTATTCGGCTTTATTATAAGCATTCGGCTGAAATGAAGTCTTTGGTTACTAAAAAATGGGCATTGAAAATATTAGGTTTTCGTTTATTGTTAAGAATGAATTATGCTGTGCTAATGGATAAAAAAGGAATTGATGTTATCCCATTTAATGATGGATACAGTAAAATTGCACATCAATTTATTGATATTGCACAGCGTTATGGCAGTGATGAGTTGAATGAGGATTTTGAAGAGTTGCATGAGTTGATTGATGTATTGCACGGCTTGACTGCTGAGGAAATTAAAGATGAATTATTTGTTGTAGAATTGCCCACTCCCACTCCCACTCCTTCTCCTTCTCCTTCTCCAATGGTTCCAACGGTGCAACTTGATTATGATGATCAAAAACATGCTGAAACAGTAGTGCGAAGAATGACAAATGGTGATAGTTATAGCGTGCGCTTCGTTACACGTAATGATGTGGCCAATGGGAGGGTCTCATTGGCTGAGTATGCGGGTGAAATTCCTGTTCGAACGGTGGTTATTTCACGTACAATGGGTGATTTGAATATTTATAATAAAGACAATCTTGTGAGTATTTCAATTCAAAACTCACTGGTTTTTAGTATCGGTGTAAATCAGCGAGGATTTAGGCGTTTGGAACCAAATACAGAATATTTTATTAATTTTGTAAATCGAGATTTACTTAAAAGTCCAGCAGTTGATAATTGTTTCGTAGGTCAGCAATGTGGTTTTCATTTGGTTTTTGGACAGCAATAGTCAGGTTGTTTAGTGTCGCCCTAACCATCGTATTTATACGTGATGACTAAATGTTCCGCTTTACCTCTTTTATTGGATACGTTGGTTAATCCGTCAAATTTCATGAGTCGACGTTTTTTAGTGTCATATTGAACTGATAGTGCGTCAGCAAATAATTTAAGAATCCAACTTTTTATATCTAGTCGATAATTTGTCAGAGTTGGGTTTTTTTCATCACTACCCAAATAGTTGAAAGTGAAATTAAAATAATCCAGTCGACTCTCTAAAACAAATTTTAATTCCCTTGTTTCACCTGTTTTGAAGTTATTTAAGTGGTAAAGAATGTAATTGTGGAATCCTTGTCCCATGACCATATTGGGGGTGATGTCTAATGTTTTTGTTTTGATGTTTGCATCTTTATCAGTGACTTCTAAAAATAGCTTGTTTCCTTGAACTCGGGTAACAACTTTTTCATTAATTCTTACGTCAATATAAGTCGAGTCAGGAATAAATCGATGTTTGGTATAATCGCTTTCAATGGATGAAATGAGTTTGTTATTTTCATCATAATATTTTGATTTTATACTGTCAGCTAATCCTTTTTTATTCAGTTCAATTTGATATTTTTCTGTATACTTGAAATTACCATTTAAATCTCGTGCCGTGCCAGTGAATGTTTGAATTCCAGCGAGTACAGGATTTGCAAGAAAAAAAAGTGCCAGTAAGAGATAGTTATTTTTCATTATTTTGAATTCTCAGTGATTGCTATGTGTTGACTTTAATGGACTACACTAAACCTGTCAAATGCTGATTATTTAGATATAATTGATGAGAATTTATATATGGAGTCATCAAGAAAATGTTGGTTAAAATATTAGAGTCAGAACTAAATCCTTGGGCTGAACTTGAAAGCTATAATGCTCATAAGTCATACGGAGGTAAAACGGGGGCTATTGTGACATTCCTTGGTTTTATGAGGGATTTTAATGAAGGTGATGATGTGGTTTCAATGAGTTTAGAACATTATCCTGGGATGACAGAAAAAACCTTGGAAAAACTTCTTAGTGATACAAGATTACAGTGGGATCTATTAGATGCTTTGATCATTCATCGTGTGGGAAATTTAAAACCAGAGGATGCAATTGTGCTGGTTGCAACTTGGTCATCACACCGTAAGGAAGCCTATGAGTCAAATAGATATATTATGGAAACACTGAAAACCACAGCACCTTTTTGGAAAAAAGAAAATTTGCTGGATGGTTCAAGTCGCTGGGTAGGTAAAAATACGCCTGGGTAATTGAGTTGATGTAATGTTCATTCCCACGTACAGGTGTGGGAATGAAAAAGCAGAATGGGCTATTTTTTAGCAATTATAGATAATTTCTCAGGAGTGATGACTTGGCCATTTAATCCTGATTCTTTATAGTTTTTGCCATAAGCAACACTCATTAACTGACTGTAGTAAACTACGGGCATTTTAAATTTGGTGTTGTATTTTTTGTTGATATGGTTTTGATAAACTTCAACATTCATTTGGCAAACAGGGCATGGTGTAGCAATCATATCTGCACCACCATCATAGGCTGCTTCAATGATGTCTTTAATCATGGCTTGGCTTTTTTCAGGTTCTGAGAATGCCAATGCGCCGCCGCAACATTGTACTTTTTTCTCATACTTTTCAATGGGTTCTGCTCCCATTGTTTCAACCAGTTTGTCCAAATATTTTGGGTTTTCAAAAGATTCACCGTCAATACCAAAAGGTCGATTAGTTTGGCAGCCAACATAACCCGCTATTTTAATACCATCTAATGGTTTTTTGACATGTTTGCCGAGTTCATCATAACCAAAGTCTTCAATCAAGACCTCAACCATGTGACGTACTTTTTGATCTGCCTTAACATTGAGACCCGCAGCAGAAAGAGCCTGGTTGGTTTCTTCCATTAAGCCATCATCTTCATGTAGGCGTTCTTTAGTCTCTTTGGTTGCTAACCAACAAGCAGCACAAGTTGCAACGACATCTTGACCTGGGTTTGCTTGTTCAGAGAGGGCAAGATTTCTAGCGCTCAAAGCTATTCTGGGTAATTCTCCACCGCCAGCATAGCCAATAGAAGCGCTACAGCAATTCCAGTCTGGAATGGTATTGAGTTGGATATCAAGTTCATTACACATTGAATCAACAGATACTTGATAATTAGAAGAAGATGCAGCTTTTTGTGAAGAGCATCCTGGATAAAATGAGTATTCTTTTTTTGCCATCTTAAGTTACCTTATGCTCCGTGTTTAGCAATCTTTGCATCTTCGAGTTCTTTGGCTTTTTGCAACATAGCGTGAAAACCAGTTTTGTCTTTAATGCTGTGTCCGCCTAGTAGTTCAAATGGGCTCATTCGGCCAGTTTTAAGCATGTTCAAACCAACATCCTGCATTTTTAGAGACATTTTTATGCCTTCACCAAAACCGTTCATAAAATACAGTTTTAGACCAAGTTTGAGTTCATTAACGCGTCCTGTATTGGTTAAATTATCCCAAAATAATTGAGCAAATTTTTCTGTTTGCTGGTTTTCAGGGACTAAACCCAATCGTTTTGCATAATGAGCTAATCCATGCATGATATGTGTGATTGGTAATTCCCTTGGGCATCTAACAATACAGTTATAACAGGAAGTACACATCCACATAGAGCTTGAGGTTAAAACTTCTTCGCGTTTGCCTGCTCGAATCATCATGAAAAGTTCTTGCGGAGGATGATCCCAGTGAGGGCCAAGAGGACATGATCCTGAGCATACGCCACATTGCATACACATTTTAACCCATTCACCTTCTTCTACATTAGCTTCTACTTCATGTAAAAAGCTATTTCTATATTTTTCAATCATTGTAGTATTTAAGTTACCCATGACTGCTCCTAAAATTTTAATGGGCTAGTACCAATATCTTCGATAGTCTTTGCCATGTCATCAATTAATTGAGGAATACGTTGAATATCTGTGATTGCTACTTCATAAGTTGCAACACGTTCTTTTTCAAGATTTAGTGTCGTCAGCGTATCATTGACTTTGCTCATTCTGTAATGTGCAATTTCCGATCCTTTAACAAAATGGCATTGGTAGTTTTCACCTTTTTGGCAACCTAAGAGTACGACGCCGTCATAACCGCTGTTGAGTGCGTCTGTTACCCATATGGTATTAACAGAACCTAGGCATCGAACAGGAATAATGCGGACATATGCGCTGTGTTGTATTCGATTCATGCCAGCCATGTCTAATGCGGGATAAGCATCATTTTCACAAGCCAGTGTCAATATTCTTGGCTTAGCGACTGCATTTTCGTCATCTTCATCAGGTATGGGAACATTGACAGCTTTTATTTGTTGTCCAACGGAATCTACTGAATAATTTTCAAAGGATATGACTCGAACAGGGCAAGCACCCATACATGTTCCGCATCTTCTGCAACGACTTTCATTGTATGATGGATAGCCTTTTTCGTCTTCATTGATTGCACCAAAAGGACATTCCACCGTGCAACGTTTGCATTGTGTGCAACCTTCCATTCTGAATGATGGGAAACTTAAGTCTCCAGATCTTGGATGAGCTGCTTTGCCTAAGGCTGAGTTTTCAATGGCTTGAATGGCTTTCATTGCGGCGCCAGTTGCATCATCAATAGCTTGATTAATGTCCATTGGGCGACGAACGGGTCCAGCAGTATATATGCCTGTTCTTCTGGTTTCATAAGGAAAACAGATGAAGTGTGAATCGGTAAAGCCATGAACCAGTTGAGGCATGTCTTTGCCTTGTCTGTAGTCCAAGTTTAAAATAGATTCGACTGGAATTTCGACGGATCCTTCTTCAGCAGGTGGTGCATCAATATTAACACCTGAATTGGGTAACATTCCAGTTGCAAGAACCACCATGTCTACAGCAAGATCAACTTCATCATTTAAGATTAGGTCAGTAAATTTAATGGTGTGTTGGTTGTCGCCAGCAACAACTTCTTTTGCAATGCCTTTAGTAAATGTAACACCTTTTCTTTGTGCACTTCGGTAAAAGTCTTCACCGCCAGCACCAGGCGTTCTAAGGTCGGTATACAGTACAGCTGCATCACAATTAGGATTGCTTTCTTTAAAATACATGGCTTGTTTAATGCTGGTGGAGCAACAATGTCCTGAACAATATGATAGGTGATCTTCTTTGTCACTTCTTTGTCCAGCACACTGAATAAACATTACATTTTCAACCACTTTGCCGTCTGATGGTCGTTTAATGGGCGTTCCATTGGCTTCTTGAGCTAATTTTTCTAAGCCTAATTGATCGACAACATCAGGTGTTTTCCCATAAGCAAATTCAGGTAGTTTGTTAGCGTCATATGGAGTGAAGCCACTGGCTTGAATAATGGCACCAAAATTTTCAGTGGTTGTCGAGCCACTTTCTGTTGTAATGTCTACAGAAAATCGACCAGGTGCACCTGATGTTTTGGTTGTTGTAGAATTGAGATAAACCGTGATATTTGAGTTAGCACTGATTTGATTGTTTAAGTCATCAATGCCATTGTCCTGAGGTGAGGCGTAAGGCATTCTGCTAGGTACTTTACGATGTAGTTGACCCGCAACACCGCCTAGTTGACTTGTTTTCTCAATAATAGAAACTTGATAGCCTGCTTTAGAGGCTTCTATGGCAGATGTCATGCCTGTGATACCACCACCAACAACCAGTAAGTGTTTATTGACAGATTGTTCCTGACTGGCAGAAGGGGGTGACATAAATTTTACTTCAGTACAGCCCATTCTTATGTAGTCTTCAGCCATTTCTTGGGTTGCTTCTTTGGCTTCTTCTGTATCAGGTCTAACCCAAATAACACCTTCTCTAAGGTTGACTCTCGAAACACAAGTAGACTCAAAATTAAAAGCCTCAAATTTAGCTCGTCTTGAGCAAGCTCCGATGACAACTCGATTAATACCCTCGTTATCAATATCAGCTTGTATTTTGTCTACAGTACTTTGCTGACATAAGAATTCTTCTTGTCTACAAATGGCTGCTTTGCCTTCTCCTGATGCGATACTTTCAAGTTTATCTGTATCTAATCTTTCACCAAGACCACAACCTTTACAGATATACGCGCCTATTTTTGTATCTGCCATGGTTTAAACCTCCGTTTTAGAAAAGCGATTAACAACTTGAATCGCTCTTAAAGCACTGGCTGTTGCGTTTTGTACAGCTCTGTTAACATCTAATGCATCTGAAGCACAACCAGCAGCAAACATTCCTGTAGAACCTTCTGGTCTTTCAATGAAGCCATGTTCATTGGTAATAACTTCCACTGGGAATTTTTCACGATCAACACTGGGTTGCATGCCGACAGCTAAGACAACTAAGTCATGAGCATTGTCATAGCGATCATAACCTTCTGTATTAACACCGTGAAGGACTGGATTGCCTGTACCTCGTTCTTCAGTAATGCTGGCTACTTTTGATTTGATGAAAGAAACATTTGTATCCGCTTGAACTTTGGCATAAAAATCTTCAAAACGATCAATAGCTCTAATATCAATGTAGTAGATTGTCGCTTTACCATCATCTGCATATTGTTCTCTAACGTAGGTGGTTTGTTTGAGAGAGGCCATGCAACAAATACGAGAGCAGTGTTTTAGATAATTTCTATCACGAGAACCTGCGCATTGTATGAAAGCAATGTTTTTGGCTTCTTTGTTATCAGATGGTCGTAGTATTTTTCCACCTGTTGGACCAAAATCATCCATCATTCTTTCAAATTCTACGCTGGTAATAACATTGTCATAACGGTCGTAACCATAAGGCTGGATATTTGCTGCATCAAATGGTTGCCATCCTGTTGCCCAGATAACTGCACCAACATTAAGTTGTACAGTCTCTTTTTGCATGTCTAAATCAACAGCGTCATAGCGGCAAGCGGCTTTTGCTTTGTCGGCATCATCAGTTCCGATAATGCCAGAGTCCAGTACATAGCGTTGAGGATAGGCCATATTAAAAGGCAGGTATGCGCCTTTACGCTTATCCATATTGTAGTTATGTTCATTGTCGAATTTGGCTTCAACGGCATTGGCACATTCACCACAAGCTGTGCAGTTGTCATTGATATAACGGGGTTGCTTTGTGATGCTGACGTTATAGTTGCCTGCATTGCCAGTGATTTCATCAACTTCTGCCATGGTGATGACGCGCAAGTTTTTATTGGCTTTAATTCTTCTGGAGTTTATTTCCATGCCACAGGTTGGATGGCATAGTTTTGGAAAGTATTTATAAAGTTGACTGACTCTTCCACCCAAAGATGGGGTTTTTTCAACTAAAATTACTTGTTTGCCACATTCAGCTGCTTCAAGTGCTGCAGTCATGCCACTAATGCCACCACCGATGACCAGAATGCTTTCATTTGTTGCAATGGTATCCGTCATTGCTTTCCTCCGTTACGGACAAATGTTGGGGTAAAATACCCATATATAAAATAGATAACAGGAGTTGTATCCTTGAGAAAATTAATAAGTATTTTTTCAATCATCTATTTACTGTTCTTTATCATATTAAAATATAATCTTTCTTGACTAGACGAACCATACTAGCTATTGATCTAATACACTACAATAATTCGTAATTTTTGGCATTGAAATTATATATGCCAAGATAAAAATAATGGATGCCATGGATTTTATAGTGGCAGTGTGTTTTTAAGTTCATGATAATTAATGGTATTTATATTTTTTTAAAAATCATATAATTGCTTTTTTATGAGTGCAATTGATAATGATTGCTATTTTTGTTAATGTTTTGTTGTTTTTTAATCTAAATATCTTTGGAGATACTTTATCTGATGATTTCAGCCAATGTTTTAAAGCCTGAAGAAAATTTTATCGAAAAAGAACCTTATTATGAAGCTATTTCCAATGAAATTGAAATATTTGAGGCTGCTTACAATAATCAGCTTCCTGTTTTACTGAAAGGGCCAACAGGTTGTGGAAAAACTCGTTTTATGGAATATATGGCGTGGCGCTTAAAAAAGCCATTGATTACTGTTTCATGTCATGATGACTTGACTGCTTCTGATTTGGTTGGTCGTTTTTTGGTCACTAAAGGTGAAACTGTTTGGGTTGATGGTCCTCTGGCTAGGGCTGTTAGAACGGGAAGTATTTGTTATTTGGATGAAATTGTTGAGGCGCGCAAAGATACGACCGTCGTTATTCATCCACTGGCGGATGATCGGCGTGTATTGCCGATGGAAAAGATTGGAGAGTTATTGACTGCGACAGATGATTTTTGTTTAACGCTTTCTTTTAATCCTGGTTATCAAAGTGTCTTGAAAGATTTAAAACAAAGCACACGACAACGATTTATTGCACTTGAGTTCAATTATCCTACCGTTAGTTTGGAGCAGCTAATCATTGAAAAAGAAACAGGAATTGACGCGAACTCAGCTAAATCTCTGGTAAAATTTTCTCACATGACTCGAAATTTAAAAGGCAATGGTTTAGATGAAGGGGCTAGTACGCGTTTGTTGGTGCATGCAGCAAAATTAATGGTAACGGGGATTTCTCCTGTTGATGCTTGCCATAGTGCAATATCTCAAGCACTGACAGATGATGATGAAATGTTGGCTACCATCAGTGAATTAATTACCTCATTATTTTAGGAAAAGGCATGCCATTTTCTTCGTTGTTACAAATTAAATTTGCAATCGTGATTACTACATTAACGAGTATTACTTTTTTAAGTTATGTATTGGCAAATGTGAGCTGGGTTTTTGATCAAAAGCTGGAAATGATCTCAGTTGTTCCTAATATTATTTCAGCTCAGTATCAAAGCGTATCAGCAAAACAAGCTTTAACTGGTCAGGCTAACTTGATCGCTAGTTCACATTTGTTTGGGCTGTCTACGGCTAAAGTGGCTACTCAATACCCATTGAAAGCACCTAAAACAAAGTTGCGTCTTATATTGAAAGGTGTTTTTTCTTCAGATTCTCCAAGTCAGTCGTGGGCAATTATTGCAAAAAAACATGGCGATGATAAGTTTTATCATATCAATGAAAAAATTCAGGCTAACACAACGCTGGCAGGGATATTTCCAAGCTATGTTTTACTGAAAAGAAACAGCAAATTTGAGGCGCTTTATATTAAAATAGACAAACATACGGATTCAACAATTGTCCAAAAATCATCTCATATTTCCTCTGGTCGGCAACAAACTATAGATAATATACGTCAGCAATTTATGAATAACCCAAATAACATTAATAAAATGGGACGAATAGAATATGCTTCGGTTAATGGGAAATTTACGGGTATTAGAGTTTATCCTAGTCGGTCTTTTAAAAATTTGGGTATTCAATCAGGAGATATTGTTAAAGAAATTAATGGTGTTTCATTGAATAGTCCGTTGCAGGCGCTTAAAGCTTCTCAAATATTGCTTAAAGCAAGCTCAATTAATGCTGTTATCTTAAGAAATGGTCAGGAAGTATCTTTTAGTCATACTTTTATGAAATAAAAGGTATTTTTATAGCGCATAAATAACATCAGGGCATAGGGTTAAATCTTGGTAAATGTTATCAAGTTGCTGTTTGCTTTGTGCGGTGATGGTGATACTAATTGACTGGTATTTTCCATTTTTACTGGGGCGATTTTTTACAGCGGCTTCACCAAAATCGGCAGCGTGTTTTCTGACAATGCAAACGATGGTGTTTTCAAATTGTTCGGAAGTTAACCCCATCGCTTTGACTGAGAATTCACATGGAAACTCTAATAAGGTTTCATCGTCTGAATTTGAGTTATTCATTCGTTTTGTCCAATGTCGCTTTATTCCACAAGGGGATAAGTTTGTATTGAAGCGGATAAACCGCCTAATTTAGCTTTATATTCTTGATAATGTTTGATCATTTTATACCATAGTTCCCCCGTTTTTCCTTGTCCTACGGGAGTTTTATTGATACTGATAATGGGTCTGATTTCTTTGGTGGAGCTGGATAGCCAGATTTCATCTGCTTGAAATAATTGGTCTTCTTTTATATTTTCTTCAATACTTGTAATATGATGTTGTTTTGCCAGTTCTATAATAAGATCTCTGGTAATGCCTGGTAGTAGCATTGAGCTTTTAGGTGGGGTAATTAGTGTATCATTTTGGACGATAAATAAATTACTGGCAGCGCCTTCTGTCGCTAATCCATTTCTGATTAAAATGGCTTCATTGGCGCCATCATCATGGGCTTGCATTTTCATTAAAATGTTGGGCAGTAATGTGATGGCTTTAATGTCACATCGATGCCAGCGAATATCTGTTACTGTCGTAACGGATATGCCTTTTTCCATGTCTGCAAAAGATGGTTGTTTTATGGAGTTAGACATAATAAAAACGGTGGGTTCAATTGTTTCGGAGCACAGGTGTTCTCTGATGGTGTCGCTACCTCGGGTGATTTGTAAATAAATCGATTGGTTTGAACCTTCATTGTTTTGAATTAATTTGTCTATAATTTCTTGCCATTGTTGATCAGTATATGGGTTTTTGATGCGAACGGCTTTCAAGCTGTGATTGAGTCTTTCGATGTGTTCTTTTAAGCGAAATAATCGTTGTGAATAAGCAGGGATGACTTCATAAACACCATCTCCAAATAAAAATCCTCGATCCATTACCGAAATAACGGCTTTGTCACGAGTGATAAATTGACCATTTAAATAGATGAGTTGTGCTGGAGCTGTATGGGGCATATCGTTTACTGTAATTTCATTTTAATTTCATCAAGCAATTGATCCCATAGGTCTCCTTTGGAAATTTCTTGTAGAGATAATAGTGGGATTTCTGCAATTTTTTCATTACTTAATTCAATGACAACACTTCCTACTTTTGTATTAATCGCTACAGGGGCAATGATATTTTTATCAATTTCCATCCATGCTTTCAGGTTTTTGTATTGTTTTTTAGGAATGGTTAAAAATAATGTTTGTTGAATGCCTAAATTTAATTGTTGCTGTTTGCCTTTCCAGACTCGGATTTGATGCAGTGTTTGATTTGCATCATATAGTTTATGGGTTTGAAAATAGCGAAATCCATAATTAATTAATGTCTGACTCTCTTTGGTTCGAGCTTTTTTGCTTTTTGTGCCCATGACTACTGAAATTAATCTCATGCCATCTCTTTTGGCTGATGTGACTAAGCAGTAGCCAGCGGAAGAGGTGTAACCTGTTTTTAAGCCATCAACTGAGTCGTCTTTCCATAACAACTTGTTGCGGTTGAATTGAGTAATTTTATTGAATGTGAATTTTCTGGTTGAATACCAAGCATAATACTCTGGAAAATCTTTTATCAATAATTTGCTTACTTTGGCAATATCACGTGCAGTTGTATAATGATTGTCTGATGGTAGTCCAGTGCTGTTTGAAAAGTGACTGGAATTCATTCCAATTTTTTTTGCATGGCGGTTCATTAATTGTGAAAAAGCGGCTTCATTGCCAGCAATGTGTTCTGCAAGCGCAACACTGGCGTCATTACCAGATTGTATGATCATGCCTTTGAGCAGATTTTCAACGGACACAAATTTATCCACTTCAATGAACATTTTTGAGCCTTTGGTTTTCCAGGCTTTTTTACTGACTTGTACTTTGTCTGATAATTGTATGTTGCCTGCTTTGATTTCCATGAAAACAACATAGGCAGTCATTAGTTTGGTGATGCTTGCGGGTTCAATTTTTTCATCGGCTTTTCTGGCAACCAAAATTTTGCCACTGTTGAAGTCTTCCAGGATGTAGCTGGTTGCCGCAATGCCAGGAGGGGCAGGTACGGGAACGCTTGCCAGTATTAGTGAGCTGTAAAATAGGGATAAAAAAATGATCATTGGTTTCATGGTGTGGTTGCTCAACTCATGGTTTTTTGAAAAGCGAAATTATTTCTGGACTAGCATACATTAAAAAATGAAGTTTTTTAATGTAAAACTCATAATTCATGTTTTGTTTTTTCAAAATAAAAAAGCCTCACATAAATGTGAGGCTTTTAACACTGTATTAGTGTATTGAGTGGTTGCTATGAATTACATCATACCGCCCATACCACCCATGCCGCCCATGCCGCCCATATCGGGCATGCCAGCGCCAGCGCCTGCACCAGCGTCATCTTGAGGTGCGTCAGCAACCATGGCTTCAGTTGTAATCATTAATCCAGAAATAGACGCTGCATTTTGTAATGCAGATCTGGTTACCTTAGTTGGATCAAGAATACCCATTTCAATCATGTTGCCGTATTCATCTGTTGCAGCATTAAAACCATAATCGCCATCTTTTCCTAAGATAGTGTTGATGATAACAGATGCTTCACAGCCAGCATTTGATGCGATTTGACGCATAGGTTCTTCCATTGCTCTTTTTGCAATATCAATACCAACATCCTGGTCATGGTTTGAACCTTTAAGGTCGCCAAGTGATTGTAATGCTCTGACTAATGCAACGCCACCGCCAGCAACAATACCTTCTTCTACTGCCGCACGAGTTGCGTGTAGTGCGTCTTCAACACGTGCTTTTTTCTCTTTCATTTCCATTTCAGTTGCTGCACCAACTTTGATAACCGCAACCCCGCCAGCTAGTTTAGCAACACGTTCTTGTAACTTTTCTTTATCATAATCTGAAGTAGCCTCTTCGATTTGTTGACGAACCTGGCTAACACGTGCTTCGATTTCGGCTGAGTTACCAGCGCCATCAATGATGGTTGTATTTTCTTTGGAGATTTGAATTTTCTTCGCTTCACCTAAATCTTCTAAAGTTGTTTTTTCAAGGCTTAAACCAACTTCTTCTGAGATTACATTGCCACCAGTTAGAACAGCGATGTCTTGAAGCATGGCTTTTCGTCTATCGCCAAAACCAGGTGCTTTAACTGCGGCAACTTTAACGATGCCTCGGATATTGTTAACAACCAATGTTGCCAGTGCTTCACCTTCAATATCTTCTGCAATAATAAGTAATGGACGGCTAGATTTTGCAACAGCTTCCAAAGTGGGTAATAACTCACGGATATTTGAAATTTTCTTGTCGTGCAATAAGATGTATGGATTATCAAGTTCAGCGCTCATGCTTTGTTGGTTGTTAACAAAGTAAGGAGATAAGTAGCCTCTGTCAAACTGCATGCCTTCAACAACATCAAGTTCATTGTCTAAACCAGAGCCTTCTTCAACAGTAATAACACCTTCTTTGCCAACTTTACCCATTGCATTAGCAATGATTTTACCGATATTCTCATCGGAGTTTGCAGAGATTGTACCTACTTGCGATATTGCTTTGTCGTCATTACATGGCTTGGACATGTCTTTTAAAGCAATAACTGTAGCTGCAACTGCTTTGTCGATGCCACGTTTTAGATCCATTGGGTTCATGCCAGCAGCAACTGCTTTCATGCCTTCGCGTAACATGGCTTGAGCAAGAACTGTGGCTGTTGTTGTGCCGTCACCTGCGATGTCAGAAGTTTGTGAGGCGACTTCTTTAACCATTTGTGCGCCCATATTTTCAAATTTATCGGCTAATTCAATTTCTTTGGCAACAGAAACACCATCTTTTGTGATGGTTGGGGCACCAAAACTTTTATCTAAAACAACGTTACGACCTTTAGGTCCTAACGTAACTTTAACGGCATCGGCTAGTATGTTAACACCTTTAAACATACGGCTTCGTGCTTCATCACTAAACTTTACATCTTTTGCTGACATTGTATATCCTTAAAAATTAAATCTTAAAATTACCTGAGATTTATGAGTGCTTATATGTCTTCTCAGGTTTTTAGGGTTTTGATTGTGTTTTATAAATTTAATAAAATATTAAATTAAGCTTCAATCACGCCCATAATATCTTCTTCTCTCATCACTAATACTTCTTCACCATTAACTTTTACTTCGGTGCCAGAGTATTTGCCGAATAGAACGGTGTCACCAATTTTCACGTCAAGTGGTTGTACGCCGCTATCATTTAATTTGCCTTTACCAACAGCTAGGATTTCGCCACGGATTGGTTTTTCTGTTGCTGAGTCTGGAAGTACGATGCCACCTGGGCTTTTACGTTCTTCTTCCATTCGTTTTACAATTACTCGGTCATGTAAAGGACGAATATTCATTAATTGTTTCTCCTAAAAATACTATATTGATAAAAACATAAATACGGTAAGTGTTAATTTTGCATTATTATTAGCACTCACATCAAGCGAGTGCTAATAATAATGCAAAATAAAATTCTGTCAATAAATAATTTTTTGATACTGTGCTAAGCTGATGTTGTCATTTAAAAAAATTTGGAGTGAATATGAAGAATAATAATGGGATGGTTTTGGTGTTTGTTACGACTTTTTTTGTTTCTGCAAATGTTTCAGCGTGGTGGGGCGGTGGTAATAACTGGAATCCCATGAATATGATGGGTGATATGGGAGGAATGAATTCAAATAATAGTAATAATTCTTTTGGTATGAGTTTTAGTGGCAAAGAGCGGCAAAATTGGAATAATGGATGGAAAAATGGTTACAATAGTTTTTACAATCAAATGCCCATGACGCAAGGAATGCCAATGTCGCAAGGGATGCCTATGCCTCAGGGAATGCCTATGCCACAAGGAATGCAAATGCCTCAAGGTAATTTTCCTACGCCTTGGAAGTCAAATTCTAATCAGGCGTCACAAAATCCTGCTTATGGTTATCAAAATGCTTATCCCCAGCAGAGCTATCCTAATCAACAGTCAAGTTATCCTGCTCCAAGCTCAGTTGCACCTCAAGTAAATACTAATTCAGTGAGTCATTACCCTCAAGCGAGTTCTACTCATTTGACGAGTGGGAAAAACCAAATGAATGGTCATAATACTGGTACTTCTCAAGTCGGTCAGTCAACAACCTATCAGAAATCAACAAGCTATCCTCCTGTGACAGCGACCTCAACAACAAAATAAATCTGGGAAAATTCACAAGCTTTATGGTTTGTGAATTTTAATCCGAAAATTTTGCACGTCACCTGTAAAAGTTATTTAATTACCGTTCCTTAGTGTTTTTTCTATTATATTACAAAAATAGTATGCTACAATGCAATTAACAGCAGTTTTGAATGTTTTCAATAGGAATTTATATAATTGAATCATGCTGTTAGAGATATTTTCCAAGGCTTACTTGTATTGCTTAAGCTATGTAGTCTTGGAATAATAAGAAAATTTTGTAAGTTGAATAATAGAATTATCATTTTACCAAGTTTTAGTTTAAAGTCGATTTTAGTAGGCAACGTATTACC
>JABHHM010000489.1 GCA_018671575.1 Methylococcales bacterium
AAAAATACATCTATTTTTGTAACATTTTCCTCTATTATTAATTGATAATATTGGTTCGACCTAGTTCATGTGAATCTTTCTGCCTCCTTTGAAAGTCACAATTTGGATTTGTTTTATGTCTTACAAAACCCTTGCCAGCTTTATCTTCCGTTACTTCGTCACCGCATTTCGGGCACCTACCATTACTTACTGTACTTGTTTTCATTATACACCTCTATTCAATCTTTATAATCAAACATTCATCAGCATTAATGTCGTAAATTCCTGTATAGACGTGAGCTTACGACAGCATAGCGTGACACCAAACTACAGAGCTTGGTAAAATATCAGCGACAAGTTATCTGAGCAACTTATGATTAATTAATCTTTGAAATTTCCCATGTAATTCCAAGGCATCCAAGCCATTGGGTTGCTTTTCACTGCAAGGCGATTGTGCTGTATCGCATTGAAATAATCAAATAAATTGGCCTCAGTCTGCATAGTGGTTGCAATGCCGGAGGTGATAACGTCTGAAATAGCAGCCCCTGCTAGCGTTTTATAGAAATAAGCATTTTTACGATTTCTAGCGATCAGCTTCAGCATTGCCTCCATTTTATTGTTATCGATTTTAGCATTTTCTATTTTACAAAACAGACTGAGGCTATCGAAGTGTCGTTCAAAATAAGCAATAGCTTTACCTAGCCCACTATTTTCCTCGACTGTTTCATCGATAAAATGCTGCTTACCCCAGGTGCGAATTTTTTCCATAATCGGTAATGATTTTTTTTGATGGTAGGCGAGACGATCAGCACTGGTCATCGATTGGTTGATTGTTTCATCTTCATTTATCCAAATGATTTTGTATAGTTCGAGAACCTGTTCAACTTCTTCAGGAAAATGAGCAAGCACATCAACATATTGGCGTCGCCCATGGGAGTTACAGGCTCCACGATGCACAGAAAGTACGGTTGGGTTATTACTGGATAATGCGTCCCCCATCAAAATAGGAGGTGGTAATTCAGGTTGGCGGTTTGCAAGAAGTTCATCAATAAATTCTCCGGCATGACCGATGTTGGTTTGAAAGAGAATAATGTCGTGACTCTCATGGGTTGCAATAATGCCTGATGCGTACAATCCTGTTCGTGTTTGCATTTTCTCACTATTACGTTTTTTCTTTTGAATCGGTTGTTGCTCTAAAATGTGATGTGGAGTGTCATCCAGATAAAAATGACCGGCATCTGCCGCCAATGCTTTCATGGCATTAAAAATGGGTTGAAAATCATTGGCAAAATACTCTGTTTGATCAAAAATGGTTGATGCACTGATATGAAACCCGAGAATATCCTGCAAACTTTCCTGACGATAAAATGGGTTTCCCGAAAAATATTTATTGATGGCCATTAAGGATCGAGCAGAATATCCATACATTTGATCACTACCACCATCTGCAGCAACCTCATCTGATAAAGGAGCGGTAAAGAATTCACCGCAGGTGTTGCAACGTAAGCGTTCAGACAAGTGCATTTCTGGTGTAAAAGGCGTATGACCTGTGATACGTAACAGTTGAGCAGGTTCATATTTGTATAATTTTCCTTGTTGGCAAGCTGGGCAAGCATCACCTTTTTTCAAATCATCTAATGAATGATGAACCTTGGGTGGTATAAATGTTCTTTTCTTTCGAGGTTTTTTCTGACGAGGCTTCTTGTTTTTATTAACATCAGCGTTGATATCTTTGAGCAAATCATTCAGTCTTTCTGATGATTTTACCATGCCCAGTAGTTTGCGTAATTTATGCAAGGTGATATCTTTATCTTGTAAACGTTCCTGCATGGAAGCTAATGTCAATACCGCATTTATAAGAAGGCGAATATCGCTATTACTTAATGCTAGGTCAAACTCAATGGCCTCTTCTAAACGTCCAATCAATGCATCAATTTCCTCAACACTTAATTCTGAAATATCGGGTGTATCAGTATTATCACTCATTTTTATTCCTGCTTGTTTTGAATGAGATTATTATAACACCTGTTTTCAAAGCTAATTTTAGCCTTTATCTGCGAGTCACAAGGTGTTTTAAATTTTGGGCAGTAACCGATCGTCTTTTTGTTTTATTAATTCCTTTTAGACGGGTTCATTCTTTTCATGCAACGTAATTGAAGCCCATTGTTTCACGGCAAAAAATCAGCGAAAAAATCAAAAAAACCTGTCAAGAACTATTTTTATTTTCATTTAATGGCAAAAACTTCTGCCCCTCATCATTACGCAATAATTGTCTTAATTGCTTAGCCATTAATGGAGCCATCGATTGACTGTTGACTGGCCAATGTCTAAATTTTCCTTTTGATAATCGCTTGGTCATCAACCAAAAACCGTTATGCTCATAAGCCAATAATCTTACCATTGTTTTTGAACGATTAATGAACACAAAAATGAAACCATTTTTTGGGTTTTTA
>JABHHM010000151.1 GCA_018671575.1 Methylococcales bacterium
ACAAGCAAGTTGGATGTTTATTTGTTGCGCATCCCCTTATTTAATTAGAATAATTTTTTGTTTGGCAATCCATTTTTTGACCAATAACGCCAACTCATTTCGTTGCTCATCGGACAACCCTTGTGGATCAAAACGATAACGATAATGTAACTGAACAATATTTTCTAAGCCCACAACACCCAATCGCTTTACCCAGTCATTAAAACTCTCATTTTCATTTCGATACTGGTTTTGTTGCTGTAAATATTGTTCAATGATAAACAATTCAGAATCATCGCCAGGATAACTTTTTTTATTCAACAACGGTTGCTGATGTGGTGTTTCTACCAATTTATTGTGACTAAATTGTTGTCGTGTCTTATAGGATAAGTAACTGATATAACAAATCAGCACTAATACAATCGCCAACAAAACATTATCATCATTAAGCCCGTCAATATCAGCACTCCATTGTTTAAAATGAAAGAAAAGCGTGGAAAACCAATCCCCTACTGGCTGTAAGAAATGAGTATTTTCATTTTCCACAAACAACCATTGTGAGGGTGTTGTATCAACGGCTTGCCAAACATCACCTATTTTAGCCATTGCCCAAGCATGAGCGTGTCGATTTCGAACAATGTACATCCCCAATGAATCATCATATTCCTGCATTGAGTAACCATTTGCCAGTCGAGCGGGTATTCCCGCATAACGCAACAAAAATACAGTTGCAACAGCAAAATACTCACAATGTCCTGCATGACGCTCAAGAATAAATTCAGTCAAAGCCTGATCTGCATCAGCCTGATTAGGTGTAAATAACGTATACGAATAGCTTGCCTTAAAAAAATTTTCAATGCTTGAAGCTATTTCTTTGGGTGTTTTTTGTTGTAGCTTCAACTTTAAATATAGCATTTGTAACCAATGCCGATGTTGTTGTGGAATATCCATATCTAAACGAGTGACTTTATTTTGTCTCTTTCCAGTATATAACACCTGATATTTTGCATAAGACGGTGGCTTCAAAATTTTTACTGCACCTAATTGAGTCTGTCTTAATTCAGTATCACCCAATCCGTCAATAGCAGTAACCCCATCAGGTAAAGCGAGAATGCTATCATGGGAAAAAGTTTGGTAAATTTCCAGTTGCATCCTGCTAGTTAAAGGGCTCGCTGATTGATGACCCGTTGAATTTATTTTTTTGTTGCCAAAAGGTTTAAAAGATAACTTTGAAGCATACCATTCATGGCCAAAATATCGATCATAACTCGCTTGATGCAATAACAATGGAGCATGAGCTTTAACACGGAATACAATCTTATCAGAAAGTTTTAAATCACCAATTTTACCGATTGACGTGGAACTCTCAAATGGATCCATTATGGTATTATCCAACCATTCAACCGCTTTATCTTGAAGATATTCACTCAATTGTTTTAAACCATGATGCCCCCAATATGAAAAACCAATGGCCACCAAGATAATGAGTAACCAGACCATTTTTTTAGTCATTCCTGGTCGTTCAAACCATAAAATCAAACTGATGATAATGACCGATAGGATAAAATATTCATTACCTTGAACGTTGGATGCGCCCGCACTCACGATAGAAATAGCGGTAAAGGGTAAGACAAAATCAATTTCTATCGGCTTATTATGTTGATGGTCATTAATAGACTCTTGTTTGTCGGCAATACTTCTCAAAGAATAGAATAAAGCGTCAATCGGCAATTTATTTTGTGCGCTGTATAACTGGGTCAATAGTACAGGGAAAAATAGTACGGGAGCCCACTTTAACAAACTAAAAATAGGGTTTGTGTCTGATTGAGTCAAATAACTATAAACAAGAAACAACAACAGCAATAACATGCTGAGGTCAATTAACCGATAAAACTGTGTTCGTGTGAACTGCCGTCGTTTATTGGTTAAAAAACTTAACGACATCAACAATAACAAAACACCCGTAACAACCCAGGTCTGATTCATCCAGCCCCAAATAATCAGACTGAAAAACAGATGCAATAAACGTGGATTTAGATGACTCAAACGGCCTCCAAATCAGCGGCAATGTTATGATGATTAATCAAATACAAATGCTTTGGACGATCGATTAAATCATCTAACATCACTGAACCATCATGCACCAAAAAAACAGCCAATGGTATATCATGGGCTTGCAATAAATGAATTAATGCCTGACGTTCTTTATTCCATGACATCAAAACACAAATAACACTACTACAAACATGAATGTGATTGATGATGGCTTTTTTAAGTTGCTCAAATGTCCCTGTGCTTGTTTGCACTGAAGCCAATACTTCCTGAATGTGAGGCATGTGATCAATACCTCTACCCGAAGTAAAACGATGGGTTTGTTTTCCTACAAACATCAAATCCAGTAAGGCCTCATTCTGTTGTTCACTCATGCAAACCGAAGCAGCGACTGAAATTGCGGCTTCAAAGTAGTCATGACGACGACGATTTTCAGCAGATGATTGGTTGCCAGTAGCAGGTAAAGCATCGATAAACGTATCCAGCAATAAAGCTCGCCTGGAAAAATATTCATCCTGATATTCTTTGACAATTAATTTGCCATGTCGGGCAAAACTTTTCCAATGCAGGCTATTAAGAGGGTCTCCTTCACGATACTCCCTGAGTGACATGAACTCGGAGGAAGCACCAACTGAGTTAGCCAAAGAAACACCTCCTGCCTGATATTTTTTACTGCCTGCAAGCGCTAAAGAAGCCATTGAATACCGTCGAGGTAAAACCAAACACGATTGTTTATCAGCAATAAATAATAGTTTCATGAATAAACCCAGTAAATCAGGATGTGCAATTTTAAAACCTTTAAAGCACAATTTACCCCGCCGATAAGGAATAAAATTGACATTAACTCTTACCGTTTTATTATATTTTTTTTCTGGTAAATCAGGCACTTGCATTTTGGCAATAATGCCTCCTCGCTTATGTATAAAATATTCGCGCCACTGGTTAAAACTAATATTTTTTTTATACCACAGCTGGCTTGATGCTTGATACCAATCATCTAACTCTCGGGGTTCAGTTGAATATTCTTTCAACTGCTCAGATAAAACCAAATTTTTATAGCAATGCTCACTCAAGTTTTTCAGCTTAATCGTATATTGAGACGACTCTCCTTGAGTAAAATAACGGGGCAATTGTCTTGTAACTGATATTTTTAAATGAATAAACAGGCTATTCAACACCGCAAAACAAAAAATCACCAGTAAAAACACAAAGAGCTGATAGGTTGTTGTTGCTGCCGTATCAACACCAAAGACACCAGACATCAAAAAAATAATAAGCAGTAAATTTCCCAGAAAGGTAAAGTGGCTTCGCATCCATTGACTGTATCTAAAAACACGATGATATTGTTTGATGACTAATTTTGAAGACATTACGACTTAACCAGGAACGGGCAAGGAAGCAACAATCTCTCTCACGATTGACTCACTCTCAATACCAGAAAACTTACTTTGTGAATCCAGCCCCAATCGATGGGCAATCACAGGAACGGCCAACTCCTGAATGCTATCAGGTGTTACAAAATCATAACCATCAATCAACGACAATGCTTGGGCACAACGCATTAAAGTTAAAGAAGCTCTAGGGCTGGCACCCAAATTCACTTCAGCACTCTGACGAGTGGCTGAAATAAGAGCCACGATGTAATATTGTAATTCTTCACTGATACGAATATTTTTAACGCTTTCTTTTAGCAATAAAATTTCTGCCAATGTGACACAAGGCTTAATGTCTCGCAAAGGATGAAACTTATGTTGTGATTTTAAAATTTCAACTTCCTGTTGCTTGGAAACATAACCCAGGCTAAATTTCATCGCAAAACGGTCCAATTGTGCTTCTGGTAAAGGATAGGTACCGTGAAACTCAACAGGATTTTGTGTGGCTATCACAAAAAATGGCTCAGGTAATTTTCGGATATTACGCTCAATACTCACTTGATTTTCAGCCATTGCTTCCAATAGTGCGGATTGTGTTCTTGGTGAAGCTCGATTTATTTCATCAGCCAATAACAAATGACAAAAAATAGGACCTGATTCAAATCTAAAAACTTGTTTCTGTGGATCAAAAATTGAAATACCCAAAATGTCTGACGGCAATAAATCTGGAGTAAATTGCAAACGTTGAAAATCTGCATGACAAGACAACGCTAAAGCTTTAGCCAAAGTAGTTTTGCCTGTGCCAGGCACATCTTCAAGCAATACATGACCTCCCGAGCTGAAGGCTGCAAGTAGCCAATATAATATTCTATCCTGACCCAACATCACTTGAGACAGATTGTGATGTAACTTGTCGATAATTTCTTTTGCTTCAGAGATGGATGTTGTATTTTTTATCATGATTTATCGTCAATTATTAGCCATCAGAATGTCTTGAAAAGGCTGTTTTATTAATGTTTTTTCATTACCTGCAATCAATACCGCAGTGCCTACAGAATTAATTTTTGTGTTATAGCTTAATTCAATATCATTATTTTCTTGGTTTTGGGGCTGTGAATCTGTAAATCCTGGTAGATTAGAGGTTAAAATAATTTCTTTTGCAAACACAAGACCATACTGCATCTTACTATGAACGGGTAGTTCGAGTTTATTGGCACTGGAAAAAAAGGTTTTTTTTGACCAATACAATAACTTATCATAAAACCGATTATTTGAATAAAGACGGTTGGTCGATGACTGGTGACAATAGATAATGTATTCATTGTCACAAGATTGGTCCGCCAGTTGATAATTATAATCCGCATCAATAAATACAAAATTTTCATGGTTTGTTTTCATTCTCGCATCAGACATCAATTGAAAAAATCTTAATATCCAATGCTCAACGGGTGATTCAGACAAATTTAAATTAAATTGCTTCTCCATCAAGCTTTGCATAAAGGGATCATTCAATGATTGATAATTCCACTGATCCTGTTGATTATTTTGACAAACAATCACAGACCGACCTTGTTTTATTAAATTCAAACAATAAATGGTATTTAAAATAGGATTAGAACCAATAATTAGTACATCAGCATCGTAATATGGAAAGCAATTATGCAAAAAACTGCCATTATAAAGACATCTTAATTTTAACCAGGCTAAATCACAGTAGCGATGCCATCCCGACAAAGGAAGTTCAGTATTCTTTGCAACAAGCTGTCGGGTGGTTGACGCAAACCGTAGACTTTTAGGAGAAATTAAGCGTTGCACAAATGACACTGGTTTATTTAGAATGGATAAATTCCCTAATGGTATTAGGGGATGCGCAATAAATAAACATCCAACTTGCTTGTACCCAAAGGGCATAGCAATTTTTTTGTCCGCCTTTTTTGTTGCAAAAATAGTTGTGTAGTTCGACTACACGCCT
>JABHHM010000518.1 GCA_018671575.1 Methylococcales bacterium
AAAAAGATTATTTTTGGTGCATTGATCCATTAGATGGTACATTGCCATTTATTGAATCTACCGCTGGATATGCTGTTTCAATTGCCTTGGTTTCTCGCATAGGAATACCTCATATAGGTGTGATTTATGATCCTGTCAAAGAAACACTTTACAACGCGACTAAAGAGGGCGGAGTCTTCCGAAATGGTCAGCCTTGGCAACTATCACCTTGTGTCGATAACTCGAATAAAATATTAACAGTGGTGACTGATCGAAGTTTTAAACAACATTCATTCTTTTCAAAAATATTGGCAGAAATTGAATCATCCGCTTTAACCATGAGGTTTTCAGGTATTAGTACCATTATGTATGGTGGTGCCGCAATGAATGCTTGTTGGGTATTGG
This sequence comes from Methylococcales bacterium, assembly GCA_018671575.1. Lineage (GTDB taxonomy): Bacteria > Pseudomonadota > Gammaproteobacteria > JABHGC01 > JABHGC01 > JABHHM01. The sequence continues at coordinate 385 of JABHHM010000518.1, forward strand.
AAAATCATCCTGCGTGTTATTTCAAGTTTCCAAAACCACAGTTGAGTGGTGGTAGTTTATGGGATTTTGCAGCATCAGCTTGTCTTTTTAAGGAAATGGGCGTGGTTGTCAGTGATATGCAAAGTAAGTCTTTAGATTTGAATCGTGCTGACAGTACCTTTATGAACCATCGAGGGGTATTGTATGCTAGTAATGATGAGATAGCGGATCAGATTAAATTGATTTATTCTAAGGCAACTCGCAACAAATAAACTGCCCATCTTACTTGCACCCAAAGGGCATAAAACTCTTTTGTCCGTCTTATTTTTGTGACAAAAAAGATGAAAAAAATTTCTATCAATAGGGGGCGTTTATTGATGGCGAGTAGCCCTAAAAACAAAATTCTTTCTTATCGCACAAGTAATAATTGTATGACTGAAAATTTTACAATCATTAATACTCAACTCACTGTACAAACGGTGCGTTATATTAGGTAGTTTTTTTCGTTCACTCTTCAAATAAGAAAACGTTGATTCATGTTTTCTGCTCAAATAACCCAATCGGCCTTTTTTGAATACTCTCCAACTGATCGTTACTTCTGCTAAACCAATGCTCAGCATTTTGTTTAAATAGGTGGTATAGGCTTGGTGATAGTAATTTTTGATAGTGAGTTTGTCTTTGTCAGACAGGATGCTTGATAATATCTCCCTAAGGTTGAACTCATGAAAGTCATTGTATTGTTTTAGTTTACTAAAATTGATATTCATTTTATTGCTTTTAGCTAGATTTTGACTAGAAATGGCTGACGCAGAACTATTTTTTACCAACTTGAAGTGGCGGTTATGGTCACACTGAATGATCTGTTGTCGTAGCTTACATTTCGACAAATAAAGAGGATGTTTTTTTGCAATGGATGTTTTCTTTATTTGCTTTTCTTTGGGTTGATTAGTCGTTAAACGTTTTTTGGGTAATAGTAATGGTTTTGAAACAATCGGAGGATTTTGTTTTTTGATTATTGGGGTGGTTTTGGGTTCAACTTTTATTTTTTTTACGACTATTGTTGCTGGCTTGGTTTTTTCTAGCGTAGACTTTTGTTGAATTGATTGTTTGTTTGGTGATTTTACGGTTTGTTTTTTGATGGTGGTTTTATTCGGTTGGATCAGCTTTTTTTCCATCAACTTTTTATTACTTTTGGGTTTTGATTTCGGTTTTGCTGGTAAAGAGAGGACTTTAGAAACAATCACTTCATTTTTGGGTTGTGGTATGACTTTTTGGGGTGTTATTTTTTTATTTGTTTTAGTGCGTTGACTGCCTTTATTTAATTGGGTTATTTTGATTTTTGGTGACTTTGTCTTGATAGGCGTTTTTGTTTTTATGTTTTTGGATGAGGTAGATTTCTTTTGATATCTTTTAATTTCAAAAGGTGCAGGTGCTGTCTTTTTGGGCTTAAAATACTTAACTACCTTTATTTTAGGGTTTTTAACTGGCTTTTTTCTTTTCCAGGGTAATACGATACTCCTGCTTGGAGCAGAAGTGTTTAATATCAAACGTTGCACTTTTTTGTCGTTCATTAGGAAATTATTGATATCGATAGACATCGGAGAAATAGCGTCCAGTTTACAATACCAGCGAATTTCTTGACTTTTATTTTTACTGGATGATTGGCAGGTTTTTTCAGTTGACCTGGCATAAGTTAGGTTGTTCACAAAAATGAGTGAGATAAAGAAAAGTATGATTTTTTTCATTTAATAATAATGCTCATTGGGCAAAGTAACAAAATGTTTTAAAACTACGAATGGATACAGATGCTTAAGCATGATGCCCAGACGGATAAATTTATCGACTTAATTTTTTACCGTAAAGCACATGAGGACGATGAAGAAAAAACTTCAATGTTTTCATGTGCTTTATGGTGAAAATAGATTCAGCTGATTTGCTCTAGGAGGCTGTCCGAAAACTCATCTTTCCGCCAACTCAGCGTTAAAAATGGTCTCAAAATGCTCATTTACACACGTAAACTGCGCTTTTTCGACAATTTTATGCCTTGATTTGACGAAAATCTGAGTTCTCGGACAGCCTCCTAGGAGGTTGTCCGAAAACTGATCTTTCCGCCAACTCTGCTTTAAAAATGGTCTCCCCAGCCATTTGCTCCTACAATGGACTGGATTCCCGACATCCATGTCGGTCAAAATGCTCATTTACATCTGTAAACTGTGCTTTTTCGACAATTTTATGCCTTGTTCTGACGAAAATCTGCATTTTCAGGTAGTCTGCTAATTTAAGACGCCAGTCGATGTTCTCTTTGTTTGCTCAAAATTTCGCCAGCCAGTTCGATATAAGCTTTGGCTCCTTTAGATGAGCGGTCATAGTTTACCACTGGTTGACCAAAGCTTGGGGCTTCAGCTAAGCGTACATTACGAGGAATTATGGTGCTATAAACTTTGTTGCCAAAGTATTCAATTAAGTGGTCAGACACTTCTGTGGATAGTCGATTTCTTGGATCATACATTGTTCTCAATAAACCTTCCACTTCTAGTTTAGGGTTTAAAGATTCTTTAATGCTGGCGATGGTGTCTTTTAATGCGCTTAAACCTTCGAGAGCATAATATTCACACTGCATTGGAATCATAATGGTGTCAGCGGCAACCATTGCGTTAACGGTCAGCATACTGAGTGAAGGAGGGCAGTCAATAATGATGAAATCATAGTCATTCTGAATATCATTAAAGCGATATTTGAGTTGCCTTTCTCGATCAAAAATATTCATTAATTCAACTTCGGCAGCGGTTAAGTCTCCATTGGCGGGAATTAAGTCACAATTTAAGTCTTGCATTGTTATTTTTACATCGTTGATGGATGCTTTTTTAACCAATAAATCATAAGCAGATGATTTAACACATTTTTTATCAATACCACAACCTGTGGTTGCGTTGCCTTGTGGGTCAAGATCAACCAGTAATATCTTTTTATTGGTTTCTGCCAGTGAAACGGCGAGGTTAATACTGGTAGTGGTTTTTCCTACTCCGCCTTTTTGGTTGGTGATTGCAATCACTTTTTTCATTATTGTTACCTTTTTATTATAATTAATCATTGCCTTGAGGCTTTGAATTATTTTATTATTAAAGACTGAATTTAACATGAGATATAAAAAATATTTTTTGGGTTTATAGTAAGTCTAGTACAAATTTCAATAAGTATAATACATAATCATTTTACTGATAATTACTGAAAAGCTACCCTGATTGTCCTAAGAATATATTTGCTTTACTTCTTTTGCATGCTCCCCTAATGTGTTTTAACCATCAAATGAGTCAATTATTATTTTATTATTCTATATTTTTATAGCACTGTTTATTTCTTTTTTGTGCTCAATTTTGGAAGCCGTCATACTTTCAATTCCTAACAGTTATATTGTCGCCCTGAGTGATAATAAGGAGCATAAGCAACGCTTAAAACAGTTGAAAGATAATATTGATCAAGCGCTTTCCTCTATTTTAATTCTCAATACATTTGCACATACCATGGGGGCAACGGGAGTTGGTGCAGAAGCGGTACGTTTGTTTGGAATTGAATGGCAGAGTCTAATCGCATTAGTGCTGACATTATTGATTTTATATGTTTCAGAAATTATTCCAAAAACCATCGGATCAACTTACTGGCGAGCACTGGCTAAACCATCTGCCTATTTGATTTGTATTTTAATGAGACTATTGGCTCCTTTAATTTGGTTGTCCAGTTTAATCACTCAGCGAATAAAGAAAAATAAACCCCAAGGCACGACCCGAGAAGAAATTTTTGCGATGGCAGAAATTGGGGAGGAAAGTGGGATTTTAGAAGAAAAAGAAGGTCAATTGATTGAAAATATTTTACATCTGAAGCAGATAAAAGTTAAAGAAATTCTAACGCCACGGGCCGTCGTCTACAGTTTGGATTGTGACCAAAGTATTGAATCATCTTTGATGAATGACAATATGTTTATTTATTCGAGAATTCCTGTTTATAAGGGAATGAGCGATAATATTGTTGGTGTTGTGTTTGCACGAGAAATCCTGAAAACAAAATCGCTGGATGGAAAAACAGAGCAACCTATCAAAAAATTAGTGAAGCCAGTTTTTATCGTTTCTGAGAATATTCCAGTGTATTATCTGATCGATTTATTTATCAAACGTAAAGAGCATTTATTTGTCGTTAATGATTCATATGAGCAATTTTTAGGTATCGTCACATTGGAAGATGCCATAGAAACCCTATTAGGTGTCGAAATTGTCGATGAAGCGGATCAATTTATTGATATGCAACAGTTGGCTAGAGAAAAAGCGGAACATTGGAAACATAAGCATAGACCTAAAATAATCAGCTAAAGTCCGAGAACTCATCTTTCCGTCAACTCTGCGTTAAAAATGGTCTCAAAATACTCATTTACACACGTAAACTGCGCTTTTT
>JABHHM010000520.1 GCA_018671575.1 Methylococcales bacterium
ACAAAAATCCTGCGTAATTTGGACATTTATTTATTTCGCTTCCCCCTAATATAATTTATAATCCCACTACAAATTAGTGTTTATTTGTAGTTTTAAATTTTATTGTTCTGATACATTTAAATAACTTAGCTGGATTGTCACATAAGTTTAATGACTTTGCTTGGGAAATATGAAGTTTTAAAGAGTTTGGGTTTAACTGTGAGATTTCAGTCTATAATTATAATTCTACGTTATCTTTAACCCAGAAGCGGTAATTTAATAACCGTTTCTTTAAGGTATGCCATGTTTAAAAAGATTTCTCTTGTATTTTTAATAGCTAGTGTGTGTGTTATTTCAAGTTGTAATTCTAAAAAAGTAAAGCCAACAGGTTTTTTACACACTTATGATACGCTAAAACAAACAGACCCAGATTCAGAAAGGCTGTTTTATGAAAAAAAGTGCGTGTTATGGTCGCGTTATAAAAAGGTGATTGTTGATCCTGTTAAGATTTATTTTTCTGAAGAATTTAAAAAACGTAAACTAGATTCAAAAGATATCAAAAAAATTGCGAGCTATTTTCATCAGGCAATGGTTAATGAAATTAAAAAGAATTATGAAATTGTAACGGAGCCAGCTCCTGATACCATTCGCATCAGAGCCGCAATTGTTGATGTTAAACCTGTTAATATTTTAGCCAACCTAATTTCTAAAACGCTTATTTATGTACCTGTTGATTTGGGTGAAGCTGCGATTGAAGGTGAATTATTGGCTTCATTGACTGGCGAGCGACTGGCTGCAATCACAGATCATAAAACAGGTTCTATGTTTTCAATATTAGGTACTTATACTACTTGGGGGGCAGTCGAGACTGCTCTTGATGAATGGGCGGAGCAATTGGCGAGCGTGCTCGATAAAACGTTAAAGCAGCAAGCACGTAATATTAAGGCGTTACATGTAGAAGCAAATTCAAGTAAAGATGCGGTTATTCGGTTTGAATTAAGTCGGCAACCGAAAGCACCCAAAAGTTTTATTTCGGGGTCTCCTCCGACACTCAGTCTGGATTTCGATGCAACCAGAAATGCGTTACCTCAAAAATCAATTAATACAGAAATTGGGCCTATTAAGAATATTTCAGTGATTGAAAATATGTGTAAAACTCGTATTGTCGTCAAGCTTGCTGAGAAAACTCAGTATACTACCTACGTTGAAAATAAAAATTTCATGATAAAAATTAAACCTGCAGAGGGAGAGGTGAGTGGTAGTCGGCTCTGGTCTGAATATCACAGTGAATAACCTTTTAAGGTGCGTGGATAATTATCCTCATGAACGGGTTGACAATGTTTTGAATTTTGAAAATAATGATCAGAGATGGGCGAGAAATAATTTTCCGTTCCTTTGATTTATAATGCACTCAAAGAGGTTGTAAAATGGATGTTGAATTGGACAATGAAGGTTTCTTATTGAATCGTGATGATTGGACTGAGTCCATTGCAAGAGAGCTTGCTGAATCAGATAAAATGGAAATAACAGATGAAATAATGGGGTATATCAATAAAGCCAGAGATATGTATGGTGATGATGGTGTGGTTCCCCCTATTAGAAAATTTGCAAAGGCCAATGGTATCAGTACCAAAGATTTATACGGTATTTTTCAGAAAGGTCCAATGAAATTGATTTGCAAATGGGGTGGCTTGCCTAAGCCGACAGGTTGTGTTTAACCGTATAATAAGTAGGTGACCCTAATTATATTAACATTTTCACTCAATATTTTCCGCCCTTTGGCACTACTGCTCTAACCGAATAGACCTCTATGCAATCAGAGCAGTAACACCAAAGGTCAAAAAATCTTGAACGAAAATTTTGTAAGTGCGGCATGTTAAGGTCACGGATCTACACGGATTTTACGCATTAATCCGTGTCAACTCCTAGGAGGCTGTCCGAAAACGCATCTTTCCGCCAGAACTGCGTTAAAATTCGGCTCAAAATGCTCATTTACACCAGTAAACTGTGCTTTTTCGCCAAA
>JABHHM010000461.1 GCA_018671575.1 Methylococcales bacterium
TTTAATGGTTATTTCTACAATAAATGCATTATTTGTTTCTTTTTGTCTGCTCTGAATCGATGTCATCTTACCGTTTGTAACCATCACAGAACTATTTCTTGGGTTCTGTTGTTGAAAGTTGGGAGGCTGAAAATAGGGTTGTGGATGAGGCTGCATTGGAAAATTTCCCTGTGGCATAAAATATTGTGGTGGCATATTTTGATAATTTGGGGGCGGTTGATTTCCCCACCATGCCATTGAACTTAAAGGCGCAATGCATAATAACAAAAATAAAAGTGATTGATGATTTTTCATTGAATGACTCCTTTGTCTTAAGAATTAAAGCGGAGTTGAGCAGCTTATCTGCTCAAACAAAACTTATCCTTTTGCGGGATAAACGAATAAACACCCGCACCCATCAGACCAATATTTGAATCGGTCACGATATGTACTGGAATAGTTTGTAATACTGATTTCATTTGATCTTTATGTAAAAAAGAAGTCATGAATATTGCTTCAGTCATTAAGTTGATGATTTTTGAAGCAATGCCACCAGCAATAAATAATCCACCTTTGGGAACAATACTTAATGCCAAATTACCTGCTTGTGAACCGTAGCATTCGACAAATAATTTCATTGTTCGTTCCGCACATGGGTCTTTTTTTGTTAGGGCCAGTTGACTGATGATGGCAGAAGGATCTTCTGCTACTTTTAAATGTTCTAATTGATTGGATGGGTATTGTTGTGCAAAAAATTGATATATTTTATAAATACCTGGGCCAGATAGTACATGCTCAAAAGCAATGGGTTTAGTTTCACATTGTAACCATTTTAATAATTCAAGCTGTTCTTCATTGGTTGGAGCAAAATCGACATGCCCGCCTTCTGTTGCATGAACTTGATACTGGTTTCCATTCCAATATAAAAAGCATTGCCCTAAACCTGTTCCTGCGCCAATAATTGCAATGGGTTCTTTGGCTTGTTTTTTGCCTGTTTGTAAAGTCACTAATTGATTATTTTTAAGTGATTCAACGCCATAACCTATGGCTTGAAAGTCATTGATGAGGGTCAATTCGGGCAAATCAAATTTTGTTTGAAGACAGTGGTTATCTAGTTTCCAAGGTAAATTAGTCACGTTAACTGTTTGATGGTTTTCGGATAACTGAATGATTGGGCCAGCGACAGCAAAGCAGGCATAAGATATTTTTGGAATATCATACGCTTGGTAAAAATCAGTCAATAAATCATCAAATGACTCGAACTGGTCACATGGGTAGCGTGCTTCAATCCGTGTGGTTAAACCATTGGTGGATTTTTCCAGCACACTTAATAGTGTTTTTGTTCCACCAATATCTGCAACAAGACTATTCATTAGCGATCAATTCTTTGTACTTTTGATGTGGTGCCATCTTTATAAAATAGCTTGATGGAAATATACTGTGTATCGTCTGGAATAGAGCCATAAATTTTTCCTGCAACACTGTTGGGGGACTTTTTATTACATGGCTCCAATGACCATATTTTATTTGGCTTCATGGTATTGATTCCATATTTTATAGTGGTTAATGCACAACGATAACTGATCAGCGTAGTAAAATAAACAGAGGGTTTGTTATTAATCATATTGATGCTGACCCAGGAATTTGGAATCATTTCAAGAATTGATTTATAAGAGGTGACAAATTGTGTGTCCTGATTAAAATCATAAATGAAAGGGCCATTGAGCTTTCCACTGACATCTTTATATTTAACAAATATTTTAACTTTAGTGAAGCGTTTAGGTAATGTGATGATGGTTTTAGGATTGGGTAATCCTGTCATTGGATTAACAAAACTGTAGGTGCCGTTATCATGGTATTGAGTATCGTTGCCAATTTTGTAGAGAATCTTAGTTGCAGTTTCTGCAATGTTGACATTCACTGTCCAACCACTGTTTGAACGTGATGCTGTAAAGGTCACTGGGTTTTTAAAAATATTCTTATTGATAAAACCCAATCGTTTTAATTGTTCTTCACTCTTTGTCAGCCATTCAGAAGCCATCGACTTATCTAAAAAATATGGCATCACCTGATTTTTTTTATGCTGATCCAGAAACTTCTGTAATGACTCACTTTGTTTTTTCTTGTCTTGTAAAGATGGAATATGGCCTAATCGAATTTCTGAATATTCTTGACTGAGTTGGTAAAAAACAGGAGAAAATTCAGGGTGTTTTTCCGCAAAATCAGTCAATGCATTTTTGCGTGAACGACTGGTCAATAATAAATTGTAAGCAAATTCAACGGTTGGATTATTAAATTGGTGTTTCATTTCTGCATAAATTTCACGGGCACCTGCTCGACCTTCTTCAATCTTTAATATTTTTTGGTAACGAATATGAGGATCTAAAAATGCCAGATTGAATTTAAAAAATTTGAAATAACTTTTGCCCGCATTCAATAAATCACCTCTTTGCTCATATAGACGGGCATTGGCATAAAATTCTGCGGGGTTGGTCGGTTTATCAATCAGCCCACCTGATTTCGCCAATTTTGAAAAGTTATTTTGTAAATTTTCAAATGATTGGGTGAGTTTGGCGAGACCATCCATAATATCGTCAATTTTATTGGCTAAATTGCCTGCATTTTGATTGTTGTATCGATTGCCCCTGATTTGTTTATTGAGTGATTGCCAGTTGTCGGGCAGTGATAAGGTGATATTTAGGGTGCTCAGCATGCTGGTTTTGATTGTATCCAGTGCTTTTAGGTGTAGCTCCATTTTTTGAGTTTTGGCTTTGATATAATATCGACCCGTAATAATTGTTTCAGACTGTAATTGATCTGAAATATCATCCAATGTTTGGTCTTTAGCAAAACTACTGACATCATCCATCAGTGCTTTCAAGTCGTTTCTAGGAATGACTTGAAAGGAATTTTTGTTGAGGATATTTTCCAGGCGATCTCGCCATTGATCACCTAAAGCGGTGTGGTTTCCTGTTTTTCCATCATACAATTGTAAGACGGCAATACGACTGTTGGTTTTAAGGTTTTTAATAAATTTTTGTTCGATTGATTGGTTGAATGTATTTGCATGGGCTGTCGTTAAACCGGTTGAAAATATTAAAATAAAAAAAATTACAAAAAATTGCATCATTTACCCTTGATTGATCATCACCTGATTTATTTAGAATAATAGTAGTATAAAAAGTACAATTAAGAGGAAATATATTAACTAACTATTGAGTTATATTGCAGGTCATATCTATACTTATACCGCAAGGGTATAAGTTTCGTTCGAGCAGACTAGCTGCTCAGCTCAGCTTTAATGTTTAACTTAAGCCAAAATTTTAAATAGTTAGTGATGGGCACGAAATAACTCCTCACTCTTGGTTTCCTATTTATTTTAGATTCAAACGATCTGACTGAATAAAGGTGAAGCGAAGATGGAATCAAGAACGGGAAGTTATTTCGTGCTCGTCTATATAATACATAAGGAATAAATAATAATGGCAGTGTTTGATTCGGTAAGAAATTATTATGAGCAACTTGTCTTTAATGCAATCACAAAATATTTATCAGAATCTGAGTCGGAAGTTGATGAAGACGATGAAGATTTTACCGAAGATGTGGCTTGTATTGCATTGAATAAATTACCTGCTCATTATATACGTCATGTTGTTGATACTGGCTTTTATATGACGGCCAATGAACATGCAGACATCGAAATTGCTGTTGAAAAAGCCGTTAATGAAGCTGTTAAACAGGTGACTAAACACAGTAATGGTCCTTATCGTGAAGGTGAAAACTAGGTGGCAGCTATGAACCCAAAAATTATTGATGATCCCCTGTACAAATTATTAAGAGCAGGAGAAATTGAAGAGTTTAATCAACGTTGTGCAGAGGGTGAACGTTGCGATTTGATTGGTATGGATTTAAGAGGTCTTGATTTGAGAGGTATTAAGGCTGCGGGTATGGATTTAACAGATTGTTATTTTAGGCAAGCAGATTTAAGAGGTGTTGATTTTTCGAGCACCATTCTTGAGGGGGTGAGCCTGCACGGTGCAAAAATATCAGGCGCTTACTTTCCTGTTGAATTGAGACCAGAAGAAATAAAATTATCATTGGGGCATGGTACACGAATGAGATATTTGAAAAAATAATATTTTTTGTGTTTAGCCTTATAGCCACTGTGCTGAAATTGCACGATCAACTTTTGCAAGATCCTGATAAGCTTTAATATTAGAATAGCCTGCTTGGTTCAGTAGATTGATGATGCTTTTTTGTTGATCATAACCATGTTCTAAAATCAAATAACCGCCAGCGTATAAATGTTCTTTGGCATGGTCAATAATATGGGTGATCGCACTCAATCCATGATCTTTAGGCGATAAAGCTATGGCGGGTTCAAATCTTAAGTCACCTTGTTCTAAGTGGACATCTTCAGGTTCAATATAAGGTGGGTTACTGATGACCAGATTAAATTGTTGGTTTTTTAATGCATCAAACCAATGACTTTGAATGAAATTGATGTGTGTTGATGTCAGTTGTTGAGCATTCTGTTTTGCAATTTGTAGTGCATCGATTGAAACATCTGTTGCCGTTATATTAAATTGAGGTCTTTCATGGGCAATTGATATCGCAATCACTCCGCTTCCTGTTCCCAAATCTACCATACTTATAGCATCATTGGCTTTTTCAAATAGCTCAAGTGTCATTTCAATGAGTAGTTCAGTTTCATGTCTAGGGATTAAAACGTGTTGAGTAACCGCGAATTCTAATGACCAAAATTCACGATAACCCAAAATATAGGCAAGAGGAATTCCTTGTTTTTTTTGAGACATGAGGTCATTAAATTGCTTTAATTGAGCTGGGTTAAGTTGAGTTTCGGGCCAAGTGTGTAGAAAAGTTCGGTTTTTATTCAAGCAATGAGCCAGTAAAATTTCAATGTCTAATGGCTCAATAGGTGATGATTTTTCCTTATTTAAAAGGGATTGAATGCTAGGAGGCTGTCCGAAAACGCATCTTTCCGCCAGAACTGCGTTAAAATTCGGCTCAAAATGCTCATTTACACCAGTAAACTGTGCTTTTTCGCCAAA
>JABHHM010000261.1 GCA_018671575.1 Methylococcales bacterium
ATTTTTATGGCAAAGAAGATGAACAAAAATTCTGCGTAATATGGGTAGTTTATTTATTTCGTGTTACCTTATTCCCATTCTGCAACCGTACTTCTCAAATGATGATACTGCTTAATAATCTCCTGTCGTTTCATCTGAAATAACAAAAAACTGGCAGTAAACAACAATCCTGTGACTAAAAATAAAATACCAATGGACAGTTTGATGTGTTCAGGTGGTTGTTGGATGATTAATTGTGCAATGATGCCAATGAGGTTCAATAAAAATGCACCACCGCCCAAGTATAAATAAATTCGGATTCTTAAACTGATGCCGACGATAATGGCCAACAATGCAATAAAGGTGGCGCTGACGAGAAACCAGATGGATTCTTGAAACTCTAAAATATTATAAAATGAAGATGTTCCGAGTATGATTAACGAACAAATCAGCCTGATTTTAGTTAATTGATTATGATTGAGTTTGTCTTTAAATAACTGAGACAACACCAAGCAGCTACCGACCACGGGTAAAATATAAAATTGTGGGTTGTTCATACCATGATGATAGAAATACAACAATATCGCTGTATTGCCAAAAATGAAGGTTAATAATAAATTTGATTTCTGGGTTTTATGAGACAACCAGAAATATAATAGAGTCATGTAAACGGAAGCAAGTTCACCGTGAAATGCCAACTCATCAGATGTTTGAGTGAATAAAATAGTGAGCCAGCCAATCAGGCTGTAGATAAAAATATTGCGTCTGAAATAGTGCTCAAATTTTGTAGAATAACGATTAACTACTTCTCTGATGCCTGCCGCAATGCCTCCGAATAGCATTAAAATATAACCATCAATGGCATCACCCAACGATAGGTATTCGGTGGTTTCCATTTTCCAGCGAATCAGAGCCAGAGTTATCCATAACAATATTTCTGTTTGTAAGGCATAACGGGTAGAACGGTAATGCAAGGTGTAATAGAGACTGAGTCCGATAGCAATCATTAATACACTGAGTATTTCTAGGCTAAAATACCAAGAATCTAATAATAGAGAATAGTTTAGTACAAAACTGGTGATACATAATCCAATTGAAAGAACCAATAGGTGCTGTAAATTATCATGACAGGATTTTGCCCAGTCCAGTACAATCAGCCAATGAAAACCAATGACCAAAGACTGGATTCGGCTCACTTGCATTAATATGAAAAAAATCACAGGAGGTATCAAACAACTGATGGCCCAAAAGTTGATGATTCGTGGTTGAAAACCTTGTTGTAGGCAGAGCAATGAAATTAACGTCAGCACTGGCCAAATCAGTAATTGATGTTGTCTATTAACTGCAAAGGGGCGGTCGGGAATAGCGATCCAACAGATAAAAATGAAAGCGAAATTCAATAAACCCAAAAGATTAAATGGATTGTTCTGACTTAAATTAAGGATAAAAATAAGCAATAAAAAAGCCACAGTGATATCTGGCATGAACGTTTGCAGGTGCGAACGTCTGCGTAAGAAAACGCTCAAAGCTAAAATTGTTGATAAAATGATCAGACCCAGTGATGATAAGGCGGGGTATTTGAAATGAATGGCTGGGAAGACAATCAACGAACAGGCGATGAGGAAAATGGACAATGTTTGTTGAATGTTTTTATATAAAATGACCGAAAAACTTAACAATATTAGAGGTATTTCAACAGCATGGCTTGCTGAAAAAAATAGCATATAAAGGATGTTACTGGCTAAGCAAAGTAACACTAAATAATAGACCTGTTTTTTTATTTGCAGGAAATGTCGTTTGGTCAACCCTGCTATTTGGATAAAACCATTTCGGATAACATTTGTGGTGAATAAAATCAATAAACACAAATGGCATGACAAGGTAATGAAAACAGGTTCTCTGATTTCCTTTAACCAAAACTCGGTCAAATAACTGCCGCTGAGTGTCAGTCCCGTCAAAAATACCACTGAACCCAATAATGCCAAATCTGGCCAGTTTGACCATTTTTGAAGTCGCATTAGGGTCAGACCGATTAATATCAATAATCCCGCATGTTGATAATAATTCTCCCAGACAAACTCTGCTTGAGGAAATAGCAACACTTGTAAAGGTTGTTGTTGGACATAAAGTAACAGGCTTAAAGTCAGTAAAATACCCACGGCAATCATGTCTTCGTGGTTTGCATTTTTAGTGATTTCAATTCTCAGTAGATAATAAAAAGCAGGGGCAGAAATCAAATATAAAATAGCATTGGGTGAGGGGAAAAAATAAAAACAAACCGACCAAATTACCATGACAGTGGTCACACGATATAGCGCACGATGGAGGGGTTGAATATCGACAATGGCAAAGCGTAAAAAAATCAATACCAAGCCAAGGGTGGTGGCACTGACTAAAAAACGAGGCTCCATGGTGCTACTGATTTGGTGATTGCTTAAGAAACTTAAACAAGCAATCAGTAAGACCAGTACGGATAATAAAACCGAAAATTTTTCAATATTATGGGTTAGATTCATCTTGCTTATTGAGCCATTTGGATAAAGTTGAATTAAGTCGCCACGTCGGCTTCAATGATAATTTATCCACTGCTGTGGATAAAATGAAAAAACTGGCAATGGTGATTACCAATGCGAGGTTGATGATGTGTAATGCCGTTAATTCGTGGGCTTTAAATTGCGGTAAATAATTCAATGCAACAAATACATTGGCATAAGTAAAACTTGCCAGCACGATGTAAGTTAATGCCGACTGATAACGTTGTGGCACTTTTTGTTTGAAATACAAAGCATAGGGAATTAATGCATACAATAAATAGCTGGGTAAGGTTTGTTTAGTGTGAATTTGTGACAAAAACATTAAAAAATGGATGACAATAAAGCCTATCAGCCAGCCCGTCAAAATTAGTCCGATGTTATAATAGGGGTGGTAAAGGTTATTTGGGTTAATGGATTGTAAGCGTAATTTTGGATAACGATTACTGAATAAAAATAAGGTTTCACTCAAGCTGTAAATGACAATGCCAGTGATCAATCCCCATAATAGATGATCAGTCAGTTGTAGTCCTGCCATCATACATAAGATGGATTTAATTAATAAAAGCGTATTGTTTTGTTGAAAACGATTGGTGAACTGAATAAACAAAAGTCCCAATGCGGTATAGATTAACAAACCATAATCAATCGTGAATTTCATTTGAATGAGTATTAGGATGGCAACATAAACAATGGCATAAGTCATCATCCAACTCTGAATTTTAACAACATAGGGTTGATCCAAGGGATGCTTTTGTTGTCTTTCCAACCAATAACTCAAACCAATCCATAAAAACAGGCAACCTATTAACCAGTGTAAAACTAAGAATGGATGAATGCTTTCAGGCATTTGCGTATTCAAATAGGCCAATGTCCAAAGGGTTAAAACATGCAATAAAAAGACATGAACGTAGCGTTGATGACCGTGTTTGACCAAATGCCAATGGCTGATGAATAAATTGAAAATGCCAAAGAGTGCCATCCAATGAATAGGTGAATGGATTAGTAGGGCATAACCTGCAAATCCTGCGGGGATATAGGCAAATGTCAGTGCTTTACAGAGTGTTTGTGAGGTCGGTTTGTAAAGTTTTTGTAGCAGTGAAATTTCAGCCTGAGTATGTCGGGTAAAAAGAATGATCAATAAAAATTCAAAGCCGATGACAAAAGACCATTGTTCTGGTGGGAAACTGATACAAATGATTGAAAATAGGATTAATACGGGGATGAAGCTGAGTTGACTGATTCGTTGAGAATTAAATCTTAATGTAGCTATCGACAGCAATCCAATGCAGATGATGAGAGTGATGCCCAGTTTGAAATTTTCATCCAACGGTGCATAGTTTTTAAGTACAGAAATAATGGCGGTCAAGACAGCTAACCAACCCAATTGTTCAAACGGCTTCCATAGATAGTCATCTGATTGTAAAAAGTATTTTTTGCCAAAAAAGGTATCGGTAAGCCTACTTTGACTGCTGAATAATTGTTGATGAAGTAATACGGCGGTAGTGAGAAAAACGATCGCTCCAATGGCAGAACCTAAGCCACTTGTGCCGATAATACCTAAAGCTAATTTGATATTAAGCCCACATAAACCGATGGTGATAAAAGTGACATAGACCCAGATAGATGATTGTGTTCGATAAGTGGTGGTGAATAAAACAGCAATACAACTGACGGCGCTGAGCATTAACCACAAGCTTTGATAGATAACTTGATCGAACAGTCCTATCATCAGCGTAATGATGGACAAAACAGCTAAAAAACCACTGACAGTGCTTCGATGAATTTGACTCAAACTATCGAATGCTTTGTGTGTGTAACTTATCCAGATTAAACCAAACAGTGAAAAGTACAATGCAATTTCATTGATGTTGAGTCGGTGATGGTGATCGACAAGGCTAATGGGTAGAAAAATCATCAAAGCCAGTTGAATAAACCAGAGTTTTTGCAGGTAACGATTGGTAAAACGTCGATAAGTTAAAAGTGAGCTTAGCAGTAGGGAGGTTGATAAAAATATCAGTTCCATTGTTTGAGTCGAGTCACTAAAAATCCAATAAGCTAAGGTAAGATGGAACAATATTAGGGTAAATGATAAAAATTGAATTTCACCAATTTGTTCTGCTTTTTCGTAACTTTTAATGAAAACTAAAGCAATGATTAGGCTGGTCATCAATCCTATGTTGCTAAAGTCTAGTGCGTTAGCGATTGAAATGAACAGTGCCAATAGATGAAATGCAATGATTTCATTAGGCCAATGAACATCGATATAACTTCTTTGTTTGAACCACAATATTAGAGATAACAAAATACTTAAGGGTAATATTTCAGCGTGTTGCCAACATAAAATATTGGCAAATAGAGAAATACTGCTGGCGATGATAACCAGTGTGGGTGTTTGTTTGAAGCGACGAAAAATAAACAATGCAATCAACTGAATGAAAATGGCTGTGGCGGCAATGTTAGGCAATGTTCGATAAAAAATGAATGCGGTTAGGATGATGATTAAAAAATGACTGCTGAATAAAAAAGCGTTGTATTTTTTAGGATAATCCAATCTGGACAGATTGACTTTCATGAGTCGATACAGCAAGAATAAGCCGATGAATGGCAAGCTATTTAAAGTGACAGTCAAGTAGTGTGGTAACCAGATAGCAATGATTGCAGGAGTATAAATCAGTAGATGAATCAGGTTAAGGTGATTTTTAATCTGAATGCCGTAAGCGGGTTCGGTCCAGCGACAAATAATGGGTGTTAGCATAAAATAGCTGGTTGCTAATGCCACCGCCAGAAAGTTACCCATCAATCCATTGCTGTTGATTAAACTGGCACTGAGTAAATGATTAAATGGTAGGCTGAAAATACAGATGATGGCAAAAAACTCGACCACAATGTGTGCCGCACCTTGATCTTTCAAACGATGAAAAAATCGAGTTATCCAGGCAGTTGATAGCGTGATTAATAGCATCGGAATAGCGCCAGCTACCAGTCGATAATATTCGCCTTTGTCCCACACCCACATGGATAAAAATAACCAGGCGGCCATCAATAATGTAATGCCAATCAAGCCTGTCCAGGTTTCACTTAAAAAAGGCTTGAGATATTGATTCCAAGTGCTGTGAGATGCCACAATAATGTCATCTTTTGACTGCTTTTTAGTGGGAGCTGTTAATTGGTCAACCTCATCTTCTAAGGTAAAATGTTCATCATCTATTGGTGGTGATTTTTTAATGCTTGATGTTGGAATTTCTTTCGCAATAATGGTTGCTGATGATTCTTTCTGTGGTTTTTTCTGCTGTTGTAGTCGGGCAGTTAATATTGGAAACCAGAGATTTTTAACGTCTTCTTTTAACAATGATTCGCAACTGATGATGAAAGCTAAATCATAGAGTTCTCGATGATTATTCAGTTGTTTGATGAAATCATGGTAGCCTTGCCTTTCTTCATCAATTTGTTGCTGACTCCATTGTTTCCATGGAGCTTTCAGGGTTGGGTCAATGCCTGTACAAGCTGCAATAATTTCAATGGTTTTTTTGTTTTTTGGGTTTTCTGTCAGCCATTGTTTTAATAATGATATTTTATTGATGCCCGACCAGCGACTTAAAATATTTGCCAGTGTGTCATCATTGTTTTTTTGAGAGAGTGTTTGGTCAAACAATATTTGATAAGCCGTTGCACCTTGAGTGATGAATTTGTCAGCTTCAATGCGACCAGATAAAAATTGTTGAGTGAGCTGTTGTCGGTTGTTGTCCAGTGTTTGATTGATTTGGCTTAAATTATTTGCCAGTGCTATTTGTTGCTGTGGTTTTATGATGTTTGAACTGGTGAGTTGAGAAAAAAGTTTTTCTGTTACTTTAGGGTAGCCAGATGGATACGATAGCTGATGTTGATTGTGGAAAAATCGTTGACAACATTGAAGTATTTGTTCGAAATTATCTTGGTGTTGTTTCAATGATTGACATAATGTTTCAAAATCATCAATTGGTTGTTGCCAGTTAAACGTTGGTAGTGTTACTTGGTTTATACCACTGACATAGTTGCTAATGTCTAAAGTGATCTGTTGCTGGTCAATGGCGTTTTGTCTCAATGCCAAAATAGCGTGTAGACGTTCATGGTGAAAAGCATCATGTAATGACTGAAAATTAATGGCATTCAGTGTGTCTGAACAATCGGCTAATAAATTTTGTAATTCATCATATGAAATAGGTTCGTTGAGTTTGAAGTTTAATTCATCAAGTTTTTTATTGATTTTTCCAAATTCAGTCAAACTGATTTTTTTTGATTGATGACGCTCGTATAAAATTGCTTTTAAACGGGAAATATGTAATAGGGTTTCAGTTTGAGACATGGTGTGATTTATGTGGGGTTATGTGTCTTAATATATTGTTCAAAGCATGTTTTCAATTCTCCAATGGCTTCTAATACAACAGGTACTTTCTGATTAATAAGCTCATCGTCACTGACTCTTGCCGCTGCACCGAGTTCTTCAAATTGATGTCTCAAATTAAGTCCGCTTAAATTGGCAACCACACCTTTAAGGGCGTGAACCTGATCCCGAATTGCCTAGGAGGCTGTCCGAGAATGCAAACTTTTAAAAATTAACCACAATATACAGTGTATTATCAAGTAATAAAACGCAATATGTTGCGGTGTAAATTTCACAAACTCTATTTTCGGACAG
>JABHHM010000336.1 GCA_018671575.1 Methylococcales bacterium
ATTTTTATGCCCATAGCAATTCAAACGTACACCGCGGTGTTCATAAATTGAGTGAAAGAGCCACCAATTCATATGAGGGCGTGAGAACAAAACTTAAAACATTTATCAATGCTAAACAGGACAATGAAATTATTTTTGTCAGGAGTGCGACTGAGGCCATTAATCTAGTTGCATCCAGCTATGGTAAAAAATACATTAAAGAAGGAGATGAAATCATCATCTCCCAGATGGAACATCACGCCAACATCGTTCCTTGGCAAATATTATGTAGGCAATCAGGGGCCATTTTAAAAGTCATTCCTATTAACCATGCTGGAGAGCTGAAAATAGAAGAATTCGATAAATTATTATCGCCTAAAACCAAACTGGTTGCCATCACTCATATCTCCAATGCTTTAGGTACAATTAATCCTATCAAGGAAATCATTGAAAAATCCCACGCAAATAACACACCCGTATTAATTGATGGAGCCCAGGCGAGTCCTCATACTCAAATCGATGTTCAACAACTTGACTGTGATTTTTATACATTTTCCAGCCATAAAATGTATGGTCCAAGTGGTGTTGGAATTCTTTATGGCAAAGAAGCCATTTTAGAAGACATGCCCCCCTATCAGGGTGGTGGCGACATGATTCTGCAAGTTACCTTTGAAGAAACACAATACAATAAACTGCCCTATAAGTTTGAAGCTGGTACACCCAATATTGAAGGCGTTATCGGCCTGGGTGGAGCCATTGACTATCTCAATAAAATTGGTTTGGAAAATATCAAAAACTACGAACATGATTTACTGACTTACGCAACAGACGCATTGCTAGATCAAAAAGACATCAAAATCATTGGAACAGCTAAAAATAAAACAGCCGTTATTTCATTTCAGGTTGAGGGCATACATCCACACGACATGGGGACCATCCTAGATAAACAAGGCGTTGCTATCCGTGCAGGCCATCATTGTGCTATGCCTACCATGAGATTTTTTCAAGTACCTGCAACCACCAGAGCATCGTTTTCATTTTACAATACCTTGGATGATGCTGATCGTTTAATCGATGCCATTATCCATGCCAAGGAGATTTTTAAATAATGGATGGACTCAGAGAACTTTATGAAGAAATCATTCTCGACCACAATAGAAACCCGAGAAATTTCAATAAAAAACAAGATGATACAAACCATTCTGCTCATGGGCACAATCCATTATGCGGTGATGAATTTACTTTACATTTAACCATTGAAGACAACACCATCACTGACATTGGCTTTGAAGGAACAGGTTGCGCTATATCAACCGCTTCAACGTCAATGATGACAGAAATATTAATCGGAAAATCAACTCAAGAAGCCAACGTCATTTTTCAAAATATTCATCAATTATTAACCGATGAAGACGATCTGGAAGTAGACCAAAGTGTACTGGGTAAATTAACCATTCTTTCTGGCGTCAAAGAATTTCCAATGCGAGTTAAATGTGCCACATTAGGCTGGCACATTATGCAGGCAGCAATGAACAACAAGCAATCAACCATCAGTACTGAGTAGGACATTGAATGAATGATTTAACCCCAGATGATATTGATAACAAACTCATTGATCAAGTTGTCGATGTTTTAAAAACGGTCTTTGATCCTGAAATCCCTGTTAACATTTTTGATTTGGGACTCATTTATAAAATCGACTTAGGTGACAACAATTCTATTTTGATAGACATGACACTAACAGCACCTGGATGCCCTGTTGCACAAACATTCCCAGGCACTGTCGAAAATGCAGTGAAAAGTCTTGATTGGGTCAGTGACGTCAGCGTTGAATTGGTATGGGAACCACCCTGGACAATGGATAGAATGACCGAAGCCGCTAAACTTGAACTGGGTATGATGTAATGTCTGAATGGATTAATATTGTCAATGAATCTGAAATTGAAGAAGGCCACTATGTCAGCGGTGATTTGGATGATGTAGAAATTTTAGTCTTTAAAATTAAAGGTGATTTTTTTGCCTTGGAAGACATTTGTACACATGATCATATCTGCTTAAAAGGCGGTATTGTAGAAGATGAAGAAATAGAATGCCCTCATCATGGCGCCAAATTTAATATCAAAACAGGTGAAGCCACCTGTGTTCCTGCTTATAGTGCAACCGCTAAATTTCCAGTTCAGGTTGTTGATGGTATGGTACAAGTTAGGGATGATCGCTGGGACTAGGAGGCTGTCCGAAAACGCATCTTTCCGCCAGAACTGCGTTAAAATTCGGCTCAAAATGCTCATTTACACCAGTAAACTGTGCTTTTTCGCCAAATTTTTCCTTGTTCTGACGAAAACCTACATTCTCAGACAGCCTCCTAGAGTGATTTAGCAATATCCTTCAATTTTTGTAATCGTTCATTACTCCTATCAAGTTGCCGAGCAGCCTCTAAAAATGCCTTCATTTGTTTTTTCAATGAATCATTTCCCTCGCCATTTTCAGTGAGTTTAATAATTGCCTGAGCTGCATTTAATTGGAAGCTGATGACTTCAGGCTGAAGTTCTGCAACATTTGAAAATTCTTCAATTGCTTTGCTGAACTCTCCCTGCTTAAAGAAAGCCATGCCATCCTGATTTATTTTTTTATATTTTTCATTATTTTTTGCTATTTCATCTAATATATAATCGGTATTCAAAACACTGTTTTTTGCTGTTTCTTCATCTCCAAATTCAATACAAATCGCCCCCATATCGGCAACCAATTCATCTTCAGCCTGGCGTAGATTAAGGTTTACAAAAGCTTTTTTTAGCTTTTCAAACATTATTTTTGCCTGAAAATAATCTCCAGACTCTTTTATCATTAAACTATTGGCAATTTCAGCCCTTATTCTGGATTCTGGGTGGTTTTTAAAAAATTTTTGAATGTTGAAAAACATTGTTTTTACTTTGTCTCGCTCACCTTGCTTTTCATAAGTTTTTGCCATTCCAATATGATCATCAACCAGGCGCAAATAGGAATGCTCACCCAAAAACATAGCTCGCTGAAAAGCAGTTTCTGCCACGACATAATCTTCATTATCATAGGCAACATTTGCCAATTTTCTTTGCCTCACCAATGACTTAGGCGAAATTCGTACTGTTTGCTCTAATGCTTCCTGAGCCTTGATATTATCATCTGTTTGCAAATATAAAATAGCAAGAAAATCATAAGCTTCAACACAATTGTGATTGACTATAATGAGCTTATTAAATAACTTTTTAGCTTCATCATATTTTTCCAGTTCTAATAACGCTTCCCCCAAACCCAAGGACGCCCATTGATATTCCCGCTTTTTTAATACGCTACTATAAACTTTTTCAGCCGCCTCAAATTTTTTAGCTTTAAGACAAAACCCACCTTTGGTTTTGAAAATTTCTAATGCCATTTTCCGATGTGTTTTAATCAGCTCATCACATAATTTAATGGCCGTTTCGTAATCTTTTTTTGTTGATGCCTTATAAACCTCTTTGAAAATACTTTTCTTTTCCAACAATCGACTGACTCTCAAAGTCAATAACTGCTCATTAATTGGTTTTATTAAATAGTCATCAGGACTATATTCCATTGCCCCCATCACCATATTTGATGTGTTTTCAGCTGTAATCATCACATACAACGTGGCATAAGGCAGAAGATTCCGAGTCATGGCTTCTTCAAGCACTTGCTGACCATCCTGACCATCACCCAAGTTATAATCACACAAGATCACATCATAGGTATTTTGACTAATATGTTTTATGGCATCTGCGCCATCACAAGCCAAATCAATTGAACGAACATTGGCTCGCCATAACATACTTTTCAGTAAATCCCGGTGAGTTGCCATGTCATCAATGGCGAGAAATTTTAATGTTGATAAATCTTGTTTAGGAGCGGGCACTAATATTTCCCATACAATTCATCTGGAATAACAAATTTGTCACTAAAATATTTTGTCAGCAATTCAACCAATATTTTTATACTGATGGGTTTACTGGCATAATCATCCATTCCTATTGCCAAACAATTTTCTTTATCTCCAGGCATTGTACTTGCCGTCATGGCAATGATAATGGTGTGCTCACCTGTTGTTTTTTCCAGCTCTCTGATTTTTTCTGTTGCTTCATAGCCATCCATAACAGGCATTTGACAATCCATTAATATTAAATCAAATGTTTTATCCTGTACAACATTGACCGCCTCAGAACCATCATTCACTACTTCGGCTCTAATATTCATTTTACTTAAAAAGGCAACCACGACCTTCTGATTAACCAAATGATCTTCCACCACCAACACACTTATTTTATTAGAATAAATCTCTTCATTCAATGAATGTTCCGTGACTATCTTAGCTGGTTTTTCCTCAGTCAATGGAGTGCTATTCTCTTTTTTTACAACGGGCACTGCTGAGGACACAATTTCTTCTGGCTCTTCTGTTTGAATTTTTAACAAACATTCATACAGATACTTGGGTCTAACAGGCTTGGTAAAATAAGCATAAATACCATTATTCATGGCTGTTTTGCCATCACCTTGCTTACCAAAAGAAGTTAAAATAATATAACGAGTCCCAATTGGAGGTGATTTTTCTTTCAATTTGGTGACAAATTCAATGCCATCCATTTCATCGCTGATGAACATATCAAAAATCACCACATCAAATGGTTTATCTGATTGTATCGCTGAATAAAAACTATTAAATGCTTCTTCTGGCGTATTAACCTCTTCAAATGCAATATTCCACTGGGAAAAATGATGGTTCAATACCATTTTATTGGCTTCATCTCGATCAACCACCAAAATTTTCAACTGATCCAATGAAGTTTCTACGGGCATAGATGCAATGGTATTGCATACCTTTTTCAATTTAATGGTAAACCAGAAAATACTGCCATGATCCAGCTCACTGATGACACCAATTTTGCCACCCATTTTTTCAATCAGCTGTTTTGAAATTGTTAAACCAAGTCCTGTTCCACCATATTTTCTGGTATCGGCACCATCCTCTTGACTGAAAGGTTCAAAAATTTTCTTTTGAGCATCAGGACTAATACCAACGCCTGTATCGCTGACTTCAACACGCAATTCAATGTGCTCATCATCTTCCTCCGTCACCCCAACACTGACTATAATTTCACCAAAGTCTGTGAATTTGACAGCATTTCCTAATAAATTGGTAATAACTTGTCTCACTCGGGTGGGATCACCATTAACCAGGGCAGGCACTTCAGCATCAATTAAATAAGCGATATCAACATCATTTTCCTGAGCTTTTACTGAATTTATTTCCACCAAATCCTGCACGCAAACCCGAATATCAAACTCAGTCAGTTGAATTTCAAGTTTGCCTGCTTCCATTTTTGAAACATCCAGAATGTCATTAATAATCGCCAGCAAACTATTACCTGAGTTTTGTGCCAACGACACATAACTTTTTTGCTCATCATCAATCTCTGTATCTTCCAATAAGGACAACATACCTAGCACACCATTCATTGGCGTTCTGATTTCATGGCTCATATTTGCCAAAAACTCAGACTTCAATTTAGCACTGTTCATTGCAGTATCATAAGAAACTTTCAGCAGTTGTTCGGCCTGCTTATGTTCAAAAGCATGTGTCGCAAGAAAAGCAGAGACTTCTAGCAAATCAAAATCACACTTTGAAATACCAAAGTCATTATCGATAAAAACAATAATTGCACCAATTAATAGTTCTTTATCATGAACAGGATAACTAATCACAGCAGGCACATTCAATACTTCCAGACAGCTACCCAGACGAGGATAATCTTTCAATAAAGCATTTCGTGTTATGGTTTTATATTGTTGTAAATTTTCAGGTTTTGCTTGTATTTCAAGCGCAAAAGTCTCGACAGACATTAAGTCTAAAGCACCTGATGACTGACAGATAATTGGATTATCCTCATCAAACAATAAAAACAAATGAGGATAGCAGGCAACGGACTGTTTTAGTTGATCTGATATTTGCCTAAATATTTTGATTAAAGAGACTTCACTTTGTAATAACGATAAAATCATTCCTTGCAACGTAGCAATCGCATGATCATTTTTTGAAATCACTCGAACGACCCAAACTGGCGTCCTGATTACCACCTGAGTCACTAATATATTAATCAGTAAATCATGCCCTTGCTTATGCTTGGCAACAATTCGCTGAACGTTGGATGGCTTATCATTTGATAAAAAATTCTCAGGAAAAATCATCTGAGATTCTTTATTAAGCAATTCATCAGGAAGATAACCCAATAATTCAGACACAGTTGAACTGCAATCAAGAATGATTCTGTTTTCAGAAATATAAAAATTATTATTATGCATAGTTCTAAATATTAAAATTACTCAAACAATTGACTGAGTTGTAAAAGTTATTTAACTACTTTCCCTAAAAGACGATTCAAAATTAATCTTTACATTTGCTCGCTCTTTGTCCACAAGCTATGTCACTCAAACAGTTGCATGGTTCGACTATGCGCCTTTTTTCGTGCCTGACCTGTGAACAATATTTCTTCGCAAATTGTAAAGGTTATTTTTGAATCGTCCCTAAGGAATGAAAATTAAATAACCTGGACATATTTCTTCCATCTTCACGTCATTTTCGATTGATCTTTAATCACAAAACCTCGCATTAGAACAACTAGTGCTATGGTTTTGCTCAATCAG
>JABHHM010000370.1 GCA_018671575.1 Methylococcales bacterium
TATATCTACGCATTTTAATTTTTCTGAAAATAATGAACTCACCAATTTGATGATGCTTATTTTACCATAATTTTTCATGTTTTTATCGTAATATCAGGTGATTACAGCAGTTTTTATAAATTAAACTTTCGGATTCAGGTTTTAATAAATACGATGTGATATGATTGTTTTTTGCCTATTTTTTTACTGAGCGGTAAATAATGAATGAAAATATAGATTGTCATTGCGGATCAGGGGTTTTATTGGAACATTGTTGTCAGCCAATAATTACTGGAGATGTATTAGCTTCAACGGCTGAAGCATTGATGCGTTCAAGGTATACCGCTTATATTCAATTAAATTCTGACTATTTACGCAAGTCGTGGAGTTGCCGAACTTGCCCAAAAGACTTGGATTGTCAGCAAAATCTTGTTTGGCAATCACTCAAAATTGTCAAAACACAAGCTGGTTTAGAGCAAGATAAAAAGGGGATAGTTGAATTTGTTGCCAGTTATAAAGTTGGTGGCGTGTTGGGTGAATTACATGAAATCAGTCGATTTGTGAGAGAAAATAATTGCTGGGTTTATCTTGATGGTGATACAGATCCTCAGTCCAAAAAAACAATATCAAGAAATTCACCTTGTCCTTGTGGTAGTGGAAAAAAATTTAAGCGGTGTTGCGGTTAATGATCGTTGTCATCTTTCATTGGTTTTCTGATTCATTTCATATAAAATCATTTTTTAGGAATTTTTTAGGAATATTTAAGGATGTAGCATGACACAATTGATTGACGGTAAGGCGATTGCAGAAAGAGTAAAAAGCTGGGTTAAAGAGCAGGTTGATGAATTACCCAGTAAGCCTCGTCTGGCAGTGATTCAATTGGGGGATAATCCTGCATCCGCTATTTATGTTAAAAATAAACTCAATGCTTGTCGTAAAGTGGGTATTGAGACAATTTCTGCTCAGCTTGACCTGGCAACATCCGAAGACAGTTTGATAGAATTGATTCATGGTTTTAATGATTCACCTGCATTTAACGGAATTTTAGTTCAGCTACCGCTTCCAGAAGGAATTAATGTTAGGCGAGTGATTGAAACGGTGATTCCTGAAAAAGACGTGGATGGTTTTCATCCGCTGAACATTGGTCGCTTAGGTGTGATGAGTCATGACCCTTATCTTCATCCTTGTACGCCCTGGGGGATTGTTCGTATGCTGGATACGGTGTATCCAAAAAAAGCAGGTGTCAGTGGTTTGAGTGGTAAAAGAGTCGTGGTTATTGGTCAATCTCACATTGTAGGACGACCCGTTTCTATTATGTTACAAAATGAAGGTGCAACGGTCGTGATGTGTGATGTCAACACACCAGACTTAATGCATGAAGTTAAAAATGCCGATGTGATTGTGAGTGGGACAGGCGTGCCTAACCTGATCAGTGAAGAAATGATTGAGGCGGTTAATAATCCTGATGTGACTATCATTGATGCGGGAATCAGTAAAGTAGACGGTCAAATAGTGGGTGATGCGTCACGAGATATTTATGAAAAAGTAGGCGCAATATCGCCTGTACCTGGTGGGGTAGGGCCTGTAACTATTGCATTTTTAATCAGAAATGTTTTCAAAGCATATTGTATGCAAAATGGTATAAAAATGAAGCATTTGTCTTCATAACTACTCAGAGTATTCATTTTTTACCCAATTTTTGTGTTATTTTGTACTCAAATGATCACATAAGTAGGTGACCATAATTATCTTAACAAAATTTTAGCTCAGGATTTTTTGACCTTCGGTGTTACTGCTCTGATTGCATAGAGGCCTATTCGGTCAGAGTAGTAGTGCCGAAGGGCGGAAAATATTGAGCTAAAATGTTAATATAATTATGGTCACCTTCTAAGTAACATGAAATTGAAATGTTATTTTTAGATGGTTGAACGCACCGTTCTCGGGTGCTACTTACTATTATATGCTCACATTTTCCGTGCGAAAATGTCTTGAACTCAGGTAAAATATAAACACGCTGAGTAGTCACTTGTTTTAGATAGGTTTAATATGAAAATAATCAGTTGGAATGTGAATGGGATTAGAGCGGTTGAACGAAAAGGTGAGTTAGAAAGTTTCTTGTCCAGTCAGTCACCAGATGTGCTATTGATACAGGAAACCAAAGCAACACCTGATAAATTGTCAAAGAACTTGTTAGAAAATCAGGATTACGTTAGTTTTTATCACAGTGCAGAGAAAGCGGGGTATTCTGGTACATCAATTTGGGTATCAAGAAAAATTGAAACGGAATTGAGCTGGTTGCCTGGATTGCCAGGGTATGAAGATAATGAAGGTCGAGTGGCGAGAATTGATTTTGCGGGTTTAAGTATATTGGGTGTGTATTTTCCGAATGGTGGAAAATCTGCAGATGCCTGGGATGATAAACTGGTTTTTTATCGTTGTTTTTTAGATTATGTCAATCAATTAAGGCTTGATGGTAGAAAAGTTGTTTGGGCTGGAGATGTAAATTGTGCCCATGAAGAAATTGACATTGCACGCCCCAAAGAAAATAAAAAATCGATTGGCTTTTTGCCTGAAGAGCGTGCCTGGGTAACGGATGTCATTGAAAATAGTTGGGATGATGTGTATCGTAAAAAATACCCCGATTCAGTCATTTACTCTTGGTGGCATCTCATTTCTAAAGCCAGAGCCAGAAATGTTGGTTGGCGTATTGATTATTTTTTTGTGGATTCAGCTTTATATCCTTTGGTCACTGAAATAAATTATTTGAATGATCAAATGGGCTCAGACCATTGTCCTGTCTCTTTAAATATTAATTTATAGTATTAAGGCAACTCGCAATAAATAAACTACCCATCTTACTGGCCTTTTTGTTCGCCTTTGAGGCGCAAAAATAGGCGCATAGTCGAACTATGCAACTGTTTGAGTAACGAAGCCTGTGGGCAAAAGATCGAGTAAATGTAAAAGTTAATTTTGAATCGTCTCTAACTATTTTTGTGGCAAAGAAGACGAATAAAAAGCCCGTAAGATGGGTGGTTTATTTATTGTGAGTTACCTTATGCAAACAGAGCAATTTGATGTTGTCGTTATTGGTGGTGGAATGGTCGGAA